>JBAUGC010000784.1:0-2015 GCA_049679485.1 Xanthobacteraceae bacterium | reverse complement strand
CCTTGTCGAAGCGGCGGCTGCCGTTCGGAATCCGGTAGCTGTCGCGTTTGATAACAATGCAGGCCACCGGACAGACGCTTGCCGCCTTGTCGATGGCGGCCATCTGGGTGTCGCCAAGCCCACCCTCCGCATCGACGTTCAACCGCATGGCTATGCCGCGGCCTTCGAAGGCGAATACCGTCTTGCCATCCTCCATTCGCGATGCACGGATGCAGCGCGAGCAGAGGATGCAGCGGTCATGATCGAGATAGATGTCGGGATGCGTCGCATCGATCTTGCGTCCCGGCCACTGGTAAGGTTGGGGCGGCGCAACCATGCCAAGCCGATAGCCCAGCGCCTGCAGCTCGCAGTCCCCGCTTGCCACACAGTAGGGGCAGGGATGATCGCCTTCGACGAACAGCATTTCGATGATGATGCGCCGGTCGTTGGTCAGCTGCGGCGTGTTGTTCTCGATCACCATGCCATGAGCTGCCGGCGTCACGCAGGCCGCACTATGGCGGCCATTGATCTTGCAGGTGCAGAGGCGGCAACTTCCGTCGGGTTCGAGATCTGGATGGTGGCACAGCCGCGGAATGTAGATGCCGGCCGCATCGCAGGCCTCGATGACGGATTGCCCCTTCGAGGTCTCGACTTCGATCCCGTCTATGGTGAACCGGAACGTTTCTGCGCCCATTCTAGATCTCCTGCGGCACTGGCTCGCGACCCTCGATCTCGACCGCCTCGCGCAAAGCATCGTGCAACGTGACAAGCGGCGTGAACGGGCTGGACGCGAGCCTCGCCTCATAGAGTTCAGGAAAGCTGCGCATCGTGGTCAGGATCGGATTCGGCGCGGTCTGGCCGAGCCCGCAGCGGCTCATCCGTTCGACCGTGTTTGCCAGAGCTTCCGTCGCGGCGATGTCCTCGAGGGTCGCGCGACCGGCGACAATTTTCTCCATCCCCTGCTTGAGCAAAGTGGTACCAACTCGGCACGGCGTGCAATAGCCGCAGGACTCTTCAACGAAGAAATCGGCAAATTGCAGTGCGACCTCGAGTACGTCGCGTCGCGGACCAAAGATCATGGTCGAGCCGCCGGTCGACAGATCCTCGTAGGCGATGCGCCGGCCGAAATCCTTCGGCGCGACGGCTTGGCCGGAAGGGCCGCTCATCTGAACGTAACTCGCGTCCGATGCGCCAACCAGATCAAGAAGCTCATTGACGGTAATTCCGAACGATACCTCATAGACGCCAGGACGCGCACAATCGCCCGAGACACTCATCAGCTTTGTGCCGGTTGATTCCTTTGTGCCGTAACCTGCGAACCAAGCGGCTCCTTTCTCTATAATGCGTGCCGCGCAGGCGTAAGTTTCGACATTGTCGATGGCAGTCGGTTGGTGGAGGTAGCCACGTTCGGTCGGAAAGGGCGGCCGGTCTCGCGGCGCTCCCCGCTTGCCCTCGAGGGATTCGAGCAGCGCCGATTCTTCGCCGCATATATAGGCGCCGGCGCCAAGCTGGATCCGGATATCGAAATCGAAGCCTTCGCGGCCGCAGATATTGGCGCCGAGTAGACCGAGGTGGCGACGAGTCTTCAGTATTTCCTGAAGATCGGTCCACATATAGGCATACTCGCCGCGCAGATAGACGAGGCCGTGGCGTGCACCAAGTGCATAGCCGGCGACCGTCATGCCATCGAAAACCAAATCCGGGAATTCGGACAGCAGAACGCGATCTTTAAATGTTCCCGGCTCGCCCTCATCGGCGTTGCAGACGACATAATGCTCGTCTCCAGTTGCATTGCGGGTGAAGCGCCATTTCATGCCGGTTGGAAAGCCGGCGCCGCCGCGGCCACGCAGCTTGGCGTTGGTGATCTCCTCAATCACTTTCTCGGGCGAGCGGGCCAAGGCAGCCTTGATCACCTCCCCACGGCCGCTCAGCTTTGACAAGAGCGGCCCAGGCTGCACGAGGCTCGACCTTACCGTCGCATTCGGTGGAACGGCCTCGTGCTGCAGAGCGGCGATAATCTGCGGAACGTCTACCGG
>JBAUGC010000783.1:0-31045 GCA_049679485.1 Xanthobacteraceae bacterium | reverse complement strand
ACCACGAACTGTTGGCGGAAGCGCTTAGCACCAAGAGCGGCCACAAGATCGATGTTATAGTGCCGCGCCGCGGCGAGCGAAAAGATTTGATAGAGCACGCGCTCGCCAACGCGCGGGAGGCGCTGGGCCGAAAGCTCGCCGAGACCTCCACGCAAGAGAAGCTGCTGCGCCAACTCGCCGAAACATTTGGGTTGCCGCGGGTGCCGCGACGCATTGAGGTCTACGACAACAGTCACATCCAGGGTTCTAATGCGGTCGGCGCAATGATTGTCGCCGGCCCGGAGGGATTTCGCAAAAAAGATTACCGCAAGTTCAACATCCGCTCGACCGATCTTACTCCCGGGGACGACTTTGCCATGATGCGCGAGGTTCTCGGGCGCCGCTTCAAACGGCTGATGGCGGAAGCGCCCCGGCCTGCAGCCATTGCCGAACTCGCCGCGTTGGCAGGCGCGGCGACTTCAGAGCCGGTTCTGCCGCAAGAGGAGCTTGAAATCCTCCAATCCCAGCCCGAAGCCGACGACCTTGAATCACCATGGCCCGATCTCGTCCTGATCGATGGCGGCCAGGGGCAGCTCAATGCGGCGCGGGAGGTGCTGACCCAATTTGGTGTCGAAGTTCCGCTCGCCGCCATCGCCAAGGGACCGGATCGCGACGCGGGCCGCGAGACCTTCTTTCTTCCGGGGCGCGACTCGTTCAAGCTGCCGCCGCGCGATCCGGTGCTTTATTTTGTCGAGCGGCTTCGCGATGAGGCGCATCGCTTCGCGATCGGTTCGCACCGCGCCCGCCGTATGCGCGATCTGCGCGAGGCCGGCCTGCAGGAGATTGCCGGCATCGGGCCGACGCGAAAGCGGGCCCTGCTGCATCACTTCGGCACGCTCAAGGCGATCGAGCGCGCTTCGGTCACGGACTTGATGCAAGTCGATGGTATCAGCGCGGAAACCGCGCGGCGCATTTACGAATTTTTTCACGAGGGCGCGGCGTAATCGGGAGTTATGGCGTGATCGGAAGCCAGAGCCACCGTCAGGCGTCCGGTGCGCGAGCCGCTAAGCAGGCATGCGGGGGAGGGCCCTGTCGGCCGCCGTGCGGCAGCGTTAAGGTGCAGGCATGAACTCGACAACCACAACGACAGGCCGGCTGCCCAGGCGTCCGCTCGCCCTTCCTAACGTGCTGACCTATGGCCGCATCGTTGCGATACCGATCGTCGTCGGCTGCATGTTCGGGCAAAGCATCCTCGATGGCCCGCTGTGGCTGCGCTGGATCGCGCTCGCTTTTTTCATTGCCGCCGCCATCAGCGATTTCCTCGACGGCTATCTTGCCCGGATGTGGGATCAGCAATCCTCGCTTGGCCGCATGCTCGATCCGATCGCCGACAAGCTCCTGGTATCGTCGTGCCTGTTGATGCTTGCCGCCGAGGACACCATTCACGGCTGGTCGCTGTTCGCCGCGATCGTCATTCTCTGCCGCGAGATCCTGGTTTCGGGCCTGCGTGAATATCTTGCCGAGCTGCGCGTCAGCGTGCCGGTGACGCGGCTCGCCAAATTGAAGACAACGCTTCAGCTCATCGCCGTCGGGTTTTTGATTGCCGGCGATGCCGGCGATGCCGTCTTTCCAGCGATCACGTATATCGGCATCTTGCTGTTGTGGCTCTCGGCCTTGCTGACCATTTACACCGGGTGGGATTATCTGCAGTCGGGGCTGCAGCACCTGAGCCGGGAGGATGCGTGAAGCTGCTCTATTTCGCCTGGGTGCGTGAGCGCGTGGGCAAGGCGGACGAACAGATCGATCCGCCCGCGGGAGTGACCACAGTCGGAGAACTGATGGTGTGGCTCGCGGCGCGCGATGAGCAATATGCCTACGCGTTCGAGAATGCCAAAGTGATCCGTGCGGCTATCGACCACCGGCATGTCCGTCCCGACGCGCCGATAGCTGGCGCGAGCGAGATTGCGTTTTTTCCGCCCATGACGGGTGGTTGAAGCCATGGCATCGATCACGACCATCCGCCTGCAACACCAAGCCTTCGACGTTGCCGCCGAAACAGCGGCGATGACGCGCGGGCGGACCGATATCGGCGCGGTTGTGACCTTTACCGGAATCTGTCGCGCCGACGAGAACGGTGCGCCGATCGCGGCGCTGACGCTCGAACATTATCCGGGCATGGCCGAAGCGGAGATCGCGCGCCACGTTGAAGACGCGTATGCGCGCTGGCCGCTTCTCGGCGTCACCGTAATCCATCGCTATGGGCGAATCGAGCCGGGCGAGGTCATTGTGATGGTCGCCACCGCCTCAAGCCATCGTCAGTCGGCGTTTTCGGCGGCGTCTTTCCTGATGGACTACCTGAAAACGCGAGCGCCGTTCTGGAAACAGGTAGAGGCACCGACCGGCACAGCGTGGGTCGAAGCCAAGAGCGCTGACGATGCCGCGGCGGAGCGCTGGTCGCCGCTGCGGCGCGAAGCCGCGAAGTAGTTCGGCCATCAGACGATTTGTTGAATAGGTCCGCTCTCCAGCGTTGGCAGGGCGCGATGAGTTGGGTACCTATTCGGGAAGGAGATTCCCGATGGCGCGCAGCCCGACGAAAAGCGTAGGCATTCAGTCGGTCGAAGTCAGCGCCGCGCTGCTGCGGGCGCTCGCCGAAACGTCCGGGCCGATGACGCTCACCAGCCTCGCCAAGCAGGCGCGGATGAGCCTCAGCAAGGCGCACAAATATCTGGCCAGCTTCATTCGTATCGGGCTGGTCCGGCAGGACAGCGTTTCCGGCCGCTACATGCTGGGCCGCTTTGCCGCCGAGCTTGGCTTTGCTGCCATGCGCAATATCGACGTCGTGGAGATTGCCCAGGAGACGCTGGACTCGCTGCGCGACCGGCTCGACACGACGGCGGCACTGTCCGTTTGGGGCTCGCAGGGCCCGACCGTCGTGCGCAAGGCGCTCAATCTGCAGCCGGTATCGCTGTTGGTTCAGCTCGGCACGGTGACGCCATTGCTGACCTCCTCGACCGGCCGCGTGTTTGCCGCTTATCTTGATCGCCGCAAGACCAAATCAATGATCGAGCGTGAACTGGCGGACCGCAAGGGTGCAGCGGCGCGGTCCGGCCTGCGCTCGATAGTCGATGTCGAAAAGCTGTTGGCCAAAGTCAAAAAGGACGGCATGGCGGTCGCCGTCGGTTTGATGCATCCGGGAGTCATCGGCATGAGTGCGCCAGTGTTCGACATCGACGGCGATGTGATCGCCACCGTCAACTTGGCGGGCATGGACGGCATCATGGACACCCGGCCGAACGGCGCCGCACGCCGCGCCTTGCGCGCTGCCGCCGCGGATTTAAGTCATCAGCTTGGCCGCAATTCGACCGGTTGAAATCGGCGTGGCGGGAGTCCAGTGCGGGGGAGGCTCAGGCTTCTCCGCGTCTTAGCTTCTCGAACGCCGCCTTGATCGCAGGCGCCAGGCAAACGATCTCCATCAGCGTCCCGATCGGATGATCGACGTCGAAGTAGGCAAAGCGCGTTTCGCCGTTGCGTCCACTCTGAACGAGCTTGAAGCCGCGGCCGGTCATGTCGGCAACGCTGGCACTGTAGTCGTCCGACAGGATGCCGAGGTGATGAACGCCGCCCTTTGGATTTTGTTCGAGAAATTCGGAGTAGGTGCTTGCGCCGGAGAGGGTCTGGATCAGCTCGATTTGCACGTCGCCGGCATAGCCGAAGGCGATGCTGTGGCGGAAATCGCCGGGCTTGCCGCGATAGGTCTGCTCCTGGCCCTGGATGTCCTCCTTGACCAGAAAGTTCGGCACGCCGAGCTTCTCCTTGAAGAAGCGGACCGACGCGTGGATATCGGGAACCACATAGCCGATCTGAAAGACGTTGCCGGCCAGCGTCTGAGCCAGTTGCATTGTTTTGCTCCCGTTGGGTTTCCCAAAGTGTAGAGTGCTAGGTCAAGTTTCTCAATAGTAAAGTACTTTCCAATTGTTCGGAGTGCCGTCAGATCGTACCCAAATAGGACTGGCGGATAATGTCTGACTGCAACAAACGCTCGCCCGAGCCTTCGGCGGCGATCGAACCTCGCTCCAACACGTAGCTGTAGCTGGCGATCCGCATCGCCTGGCGGACATTCTGTTCGACCAGCAGAACGGACGTTCCGGACGCGTTGATGTCGCGGACGATTTTGAACAGTTCGGCGACGATCTTCGGCGCCAGGCCGAGTGAAGGCTCGTCGAGCATCAATAGCCTCGGCGCACTGACCAGCGCCCGGCCGATGGCCAGCATCTGCTGCTCGCCGCCGCTCATGGTTCCGGCCAACTGCCGCCTGCGCTCGGCAAGGCGCGGAAACAGCTGCATGACCCTGTCGATGCTGGGGCGCCGGTCGCGGCGGCCGACAAGGAAGCCGCCAAGTTCGATATTTTCTTCGACCGTCATTTCAGGAAACAAATGCCGGCCTTCGGGTACGAGCGCGAGACCCTTTGCCACCCGGTTCGACACCGAGGCACGGGTAATGTCCTCGCCGTCGAATTCGACGGCGCCGCCATTGGCGATAACGCCGGCGATCGCCTTCAGGAGCGTGGTCTTGCCGGCGCCGTTTGCGCCGACCAGAACGGTCAGCGAGCCCGGCTCAACTGCGAGGTCGACGCCGTGGACGACTGTGAGACCATCGTAGCCGGCGCTCAGTTGGGTAACCTTCAGCACGGCCTACTCCACGCTCGTCTCGCCGAGATACGCGTCGATCACGCCGCGATCTTGCGCGACCTCGGCGGGAATGCCGTCAGCCAGTACCTCGCCGTGGTGGAGCACCATCACCCGGTCCACCGCGCGCATCAGGGTGCTGACGTTGTGCTCGATCCAGATGACGGAGATATTCCGCTCCTGGCGGATGGATCGGATCAGAGAGGCCATCGCTTCCGCCTCGCTCTGGGTCAGACCGGCAGCGACCTCGTCGAGCAGCAGGAGGCGGGGATTGGTGGCGAGCGCCATGGCGACCTCCAGGAGCCGTTGCCGGGTCGGCGGCAAGCTGCCGGCCGCCGCCTCCGCCTGTTCGAGAAGCGCAAGCCGGGCCAACAGACCGTCGGTCTCAGCCCGTGCATCGGCAGCGCGCCCGCCGCGGCGCCACGGAAACCGCAGGCCGAATTGCACGTTTTCCCGGACTGTCAAATTGCGGAACACCCGCGCCGTTTGAAAGGTGCGGGCGATACCCAGGCGATTGAAGACATGCGCCGGCCGCCCGGTCAGTTCGGCGCCGTCGAAGCTGATGGCGCCTGCTGTTGGCGCGGCGATCCCGCTCATAATGTTGAAAAGCGTGGTCTTGCCGGCGCCGTTTGGGCCGATAATGCCGACGAGCTCAGACGTTGCGGCCTTGAAGCTCACGCGCGACAGCGCCGAGATGCCGCCGAAGCGGATCGTCAGATCGCTCAGCTCGACCAGTGCGTCAGGCATGCTTGCTACTCGCGCCCCGGAGCGTGCGGATCCGGTTTGGATTGAAGAGGCTCACGAGGCCGTTGGGGATGTACAGCACCGACAAGATCAGCAGCACGCCGAGCAGGATCAGGTAGTAGTTGGCGAAGTTCAGCCGGAGCGTTTCCTGCAACACCCCGAACACGACAGCGCCCAGGATCGGGCCGATCAGTCGCCTCGGGCCGCCGATCGTAGCCACCAGCACGGTCTGAAATACGATGAACGGGTTGAATACAATCTGCGGCTCGATGTAGGTCCAGCGCACCGACATTGCCGCGCCGATCGCGCCGGGAATGAGCGCGCTCAGGCAAAATCCCGCGATCTTGGCGTTCCTGACATTAAGGCCGAGCGTCGATGCGCGGCCTTCGTCGCTGCCGATGGCGCGCAGGGCGGCACCGAAATCGCTCCGGGCGACGAGCCAGTAGAGAGCGCCGGCGAGCACAGCCAGCGCCAGCACGGTCCAATAGATCACGGACAGCGGCGGCGCCCCCATCATTAGCCGGCCGACTGTGCCGAACTCGGACTTCTCGATGTACATGATCAGGTTTTTCAAGAGCTCGCTGATCCCGAAGGTCAGGATCGCGAAATAGGTGCCACGCAAATGCAGCACGCACAGGCCGAGCACCAGCGCCAGCAGTGCGGCGACCAGCCCGCCTGCGGCAATCACGAGCGGCCAGGACCACGAGCCCAGCAGGACGGCGCAGGTGTAGGCGCCAACACCGAAAAAAGCCGACGTCGACAGCGCGACGTAACCGGTGGCGCCGCTGAACATCGACCAGCTCAGCGCCAGACCGGCAAACATCGCGATCGACAGTGTCAGCGACAGCAGGAAGGTCGAGGCGACCAGCGGCAATGCCGCAAGGCAGGCGATCAGTACTGCGCTGAAGATCAAGGCTGCTCTCATCGTGCGAACAGACCTCTCGGGCGTAACAGCAGAACCAGGACGAACACCGAGTATGACAACAGGATCTTCAGCGACGGGTCGGTGAAGTAGACGCCGAAACTCTCGACAAGTCCGAGGAGAACGCCGCCGATCATGCTGCCGGTCAGGCTGCCGAGACCGCCGAGGGTGATGACAATGAGCGCGGTGATGAGATACGGCGTGCCCATGTCCGGCGATATCAGATAGATCATCGACAATAGCGAGCCGGAAAGCCCGGCGAGCGCCAGGCCGAGCCCGAAGCACAGCGGATGCAGGGTTGCGGTGTTGATACCGACCAGCATGGCGCCGAGCGGCGCCTGCACCATGCCGCGAACGGCGCGGCCGAGCAGCGTGAAGCGCAGGCCGAGAATCAAGCCGGCGCTGAACACGATGGCGAGCAGCAGCACCAGCAGCCGGTTGGCGGTGAATATGACGCCGCCGAAATGCAGGCTGTTGGTCATGAAGTCATAGCCGTGGAGGTCGGCGCCCCAGATCAGGACCGCGGCATTCTGCAGGATGAACAACAAGCCAAAGCCAACGATCAGGCTCTTTTCCTCCATCACATCGAGGTTCGGCGAGATCGCCGACAGCCGGCGGAAAATGGTGGCGTGCAACAGAAGGCCGAGGGCGAACATCGCGGCCGCCGAAACCGGAAGAAACCATAGCGGGCTGGCGCCGGTTGCGACTTTGAGCGTGTAGGTGATGAAGGCGCCGATCATCAGGAACTCGCCATGGGCGATGTTCAAGATGCGCAGCATGCCGTATTGCAGATTGAGCCCCATCGCGATGATGGCGTAGAGGCCGCCGAGCAGCAGGCCGTTCACGATAAGGTCGGCAAACAGCGAGGGAGAAGCAAATAGGGCCGCCATGCCTCGCCGCGCCTTCTTGCTCTGCTCGGAGAAGATTCTTGGTCGCTCGAACGCCAAGCCGCGACCCGCCGGTGGTCGGCGCATCGCGCTCTGGCTAGTCCTTATACGCTTGCGCGAATACGATTCCGCGAAACCGGAATTATTTCCACTCCGGTTTCGGGTAAAGCGGCGGCTTGGTCGCACGCGTAGGCGGCCAGACCAGCTCGTAGCTGCCGTTTTGCCACTGACTGACCGTGCCGCTGGCGCGCGCCAGCATGCCATCCTTATAGGATATCTTGCCGAGCAGCGTCGTGAACTCGTGCGAGGCGATGTAATCGCGGATCGCCTTGCGATCGAGCCCGGCGTTTTCCACCGCCTCCTGCAGAACCTGCAAGCTCGACCGGACAAAACCGGTGGTGTCGCGGTCAGGCTCCTTGTTGAAGCGCTTCATGTAAGCGTCGCGATAGTTCTGCTGCATCGGCCCCTCGCTTGGGGTCCAGGTGCCGAATCCGATCATGCCGTTCGCGGCGTCGCCGAAGCGCTGCTTAAAGAACGGAAATGCGGGGCCGATGGCGACGTAGAACAGCTTCGGATTAAAGCCGATCTCCTTCGTCTGCGTCGTCATCAGGAAGCTTTCGGCGGGATAAGTCAGGCCGACGAGGGCGTCAGGCGCCTTGGCCTTGAAGTCCTTGAGCACGACCGAGAGATCTTTGGTGTTCGCCGGAAAGCTCTTTTCTCCGACCACGCTGATGCCACGCTCCTTGAGCATCGGCACCATCAGGTTATAGCGCTCGAGGCCGAACAGATCGTCCATATAGCCGATGGCGACGGTCTTGACGTGCTGCGCAGCCATCAAATCGACCAGCGCTCTGGTGGATTGCTCGGACGTCCAGGACGCACCGAAGAAGTAGGGCATCTTCATGTCGAGCAGCTTCTTCGGGCTGCCCGTGGTTGACAGGAACGGATATCCGTATTTATTCGCCAGCGGCCCAACGGCAAACGCGAAGTTCGATCCCCACGGCGGCAGGATCAGATCGACCTTGTCATCGGCCATCAGCTTCTCGTAAGTGCGCACCGACGTCTCGACGTCGCTCTGGTCGTCGTAGCCGATCAGCTCGACTTTGCGCTTTTGTCCTTTGACGTTGAGGCCGTCGGCGGCATTGGCCTGCTCCGACCACAGGGTGTAGTTCGCTTCGACGCTGCCTTGTGCGGCGACTGCGTTCGGTCCGGTGCGGGCCATCGAATAGCCGATGCGGACCGGAGCATCTTCAGCGCGGAGTGGCAGGGCGGCTAAAGCGAGCAGTAAAACGAGACCGCTGCCGAGCGCGAGGATCGGCGACCAGATAAACGATGCCGCACGGGGGGCGAGCGTGGACATTGCGAATTCCTCCCTTGGAAATAAGTTTCTTGGACGGAGACTAGACGCTTCGGGCAGCAAGTTCAATGGACCGCGCGGGTCGGGTCCTGCGTGTGACCTTTGGGCGCGGCGAACTCTGCAGCAGCCGCATGGTCCAGCTCACTAGCAAATAACGAGATCCCCGGGCTCGGCATCGCCGGCCCGGGCTGAATCGCGGGCTTATTCGGCGCAATCAGCGCGCGGCCGGCACCTGCCACTTGTCGTAATAGAGTTCGTCGACGTTGACAGTCCGGCCATGGCCGCGGGCCGGGCCGCGCGGCAGCTTATCGGCGCCCTTGAAGCCTTTTTCGCAGTAGAGCTCGATCAGGTTGCCCGAGGGATCGCGGAAGAACATCAGCGCCTCGACACCCATGCGGGTCCAGAAAATCGTGCTCGGTATGCCGCAGCGCTTTAGCCATTCCTTCATTTGCAACAATTCCTCGCCGCCGGCATGGAACGCAAAATGCGGATATTCGGCGCTGCGTTCAACGTAGGAGCAACCCTCGGCGCCGATGCCGATGGCCGCATCGGCAACCTGGATCGAAGCAAAGAACGGTTCCTTGACCCGAACCCTGCCGCCCATCACCTCGGTGTAGAAACGAATACCTTCCTCAAGATCGCGGCACGGAATGCTGACGTGATGGAAGGACTCGAACTTTGGCGGCGCATCGACGCCGGCAGTCTTGGTGGCGCTCTCGGACATGTATTCCTCCATAGGAAATCGCTTTATTTCGTCAGTCTGGGCCAGCGCGGCCGAACTTTCAAGGGCCGCCGGTAGGGCAGTGGGTGTGAGGCGTCGCCTGTGTCAAGTTCCACGCGGCAGCCGTCGCACCCGCCGGTTTACGAGTTTATGCCGGCCGGCCGCCACGGTCGATCTGCCTCAGAATGGATTTGGCCACGATCATCCCGATGCGCCTGCGCTGGAGCCGCCTGTTTGCGACGCGCCGGCCGCATCAATTGGGATATGGTGCGGGCCGCCATGAGCGAGCCGTCCTGACCAGCCATGCCCGATCTCGATGCCGTCATAATCGGAGCCGGTCACAACGGGCTCGTTTGCGCGGCCTATCTCGGCATGGCGGGACTGCGCGTGCGCGTTGTTGAGCGGCGCGGCGTGGTCGGGGGTGCAGCCGTCACGGAAGAGTTTCATCTCGGCTTTCGCAACTCGACGGCGGCCTACACAGTGAGTTTGCTGCAGCCGAAGGTGATCCGCGACCTCAAATTGCACCAACACGGTCTGCGCATTGTCGAACGCCGTGCGCAGAACTTTCTGCCGCTACCGGATGGGCGCTTTCTCCTCACCGGGGAGGGGCGCACCGAACGCGAGATCGCAAAGTTCAGCACCGCGGACGCTGCTCACTATCCGGTCTATCAAGCCGAGATCGGCCGTGTCGCCGGCGTCTTGCGCGATCTTGTGCTCAAAGCGCCCCCCAACGTGAGGCTAGACAGTCTCAGCGATGCCGCGCGCGAGCTCGGCAAACTCGCCGTGATCGGCAAGCGGCTGTGGCAGGAGGATAGCCTCAAGTCGGCGTTACGCCTGTTCCGCCAATCGGCCGGCGAGGCGCTGGACCGCCGGTTCGAGTCCGATGCGATCAAGGCTGTGCTCGGTTTCGACGCGGTCGTCGGCAACCTCGCAAGTCCGTACACCGCGGGCTCGGCCTACGTGCTGCTGCATCACGCCTTCGGCGAGGTAAACGGCAAGCGGGGCGTATGGGGCCACGCGATCGGCGGCATGGGCGCCATCACCCAGGCGATGGCGAAGGCCGCCGCCGAGCATGGCGTAGACATCACTGTGGGTGCAGCCGTGCGCGAAGTCATCGTCGAGCGCGGCCGTGCCGCAGGAATTGTGCTGGAGGATGGAACGCCAATCCGGGCGCGCTCTGTCATTGCCAACGTCAATCCGAAACATCTCTTTCAGACTCTGGTCCCGCGCGAGGCCGTTCCGCGCGCGATGGCCGAGCGCATGAAGACGTGGAAGGCGGGTTCCGGGACGTTCCGCATGAATGTCGCCTTGTCGAAGCTGCCGACTTTCACGGCACTGCCCGAGCCCGGCGACCATCATACCGCCGGCATCATCCTGGCGCCGAGCCTGTCCTACATGGATCAAGCCTACCGCGATTGCGTGCAACACGGCTGGAGCCGCAGGCCCATTGTCGAGATGCTGATTCCGTCGGTGCTCGACGACAGTCTGGCCCCGCGCGGCGCGCATGTTGCGAGCCTGTTCTGCCAGCACGTCACGCCGCAATTCGCCGATGGCTCATCGTGGGATCAGCACCGAGATACCGTCGCCGATCTGATGATTGATACGGTCGAAACCTATGCGCCTGGTTTCCGGGAAAGCGTGATCGCGAGGCAAAGCCTTTCGCCGTTGGATCTGGAGCGAACCTTCGGCCTGCCGAACGGCGACATCTTCCATGGGGCGCTGACGCTCGATCAGCTGTTTTCGGCGCGCCCGATGTTCGGCTACGCCGACTACCGCATGCCGGTTGCAGGCCTCTATCTCTGCGGCTCCGGCGCTCATCCCGGCGG
The DNA here is from genome assembly GCA_049679485.1 of Xanthobacteraceae bacterium. Lineage (GTDB taxonomy): Bacteria > Pseudomonadota > Alphaproteobacteria > Rhizobiales > Xanthobacteraceae > BOG-931. The sequence continues at coordinate 19,923 of JBAUGC010000783.1, read as the reverse complement.
CGGCGTGACCGGCGCGCCGGGGCACAATGCGGCGCAGGTGGTGATCGCTGATCTCTTGCGAAGATGAATGCCTGTCAGCTATCTGGGGATTGTTGGATGACATCACGCGAATCTGCCGCTAATCGCAAGCAATGCCTTCACGGTTCTATCGTATCGGCCGCGCGACGACAGGGCTCGGTCTGTTCGCCACCAAACCGGTCAAACGAGGCGCGTACATCGCGACCTATCGCGGCCGGATCATAACCACCAAGGAAGCTGACCGGCGCGAAGCGCGCGGCGCCCGCTACATGTTCGAGCTGAACAGCCGCTGGACCATCGATGGCTCGCCGCGATGGAACATCGCCCGCTACATCAACCATTCATGCCGGCCGAATGCAAAGCCGGTGAGCCGCAACGGCGGCATCGTCATCGTTGCCCAGCGCCTTATCGAGCCTGGCGAAGAGATTACCTACAGCTACGGCAAGGAATATCTGGAATACTTCCTGAGCAACGGCGGCTGCCGCTGTGCGGCTTGCCGGGCAAAGGCCGCCCGCCGCCGGCGCAAGGCGCGCCTCGCCAGGGCGGCGAAGGCTGAGCGAAAAACCCGCCGCAAGAAGAAAGCGCGCCGCGGGTAATTACTCCGCGGCGACCTGCGCGGCCTCGGCTCGGAGCTTCGGATTGAGTTCGCAGGCTTCTTCCCAGCTCAGCACGCTGAGCGATTTGACGAACATGCCGACACCGTCGACCTGGGCGCAGAACGAGCCAAGCTTGAGGAGTGCCTGCCGAGTTCTTCTTCCTGACCTTTAAGTCAGGCGAGGGAGGAAACAATGCCCAGGCTCCGTTACATCGAAGAGGGCAAAAATTTTCTCAGCCAAACTTTGTTGTCGTGGAAAGCCGCGCCGCCGAACGGCGCCACCGGGTCGGCGCCGGTCAGGGTGTTGATGCCGCGGCCGTCGGCGTAAGCGGAATTAGGCCAGAGCGATTCCGCAATCAGCACGCCGCGGCGGACACCGTCGAACAGCCGCGCGTGCAGCCGCACCTTGCCGCGGCGATTGCCGAGCACGACCTCCTCGCCGTTGACGACGGCAAGCGCGGCGGCATCTTCGGGGTGGATCATGACTTCAGGCCGCCGCTCGCCGGCGAGCGACGTCGGCGTTTCGGTGAAGCTTGAATTGAGAAAGCCGCGCGCCGGCGAGGTCGCGAGGCGGAACGGATGCTCGGGCTCGGCTTCCTCGATCACTTCCCAATGGTCGGGCAGCTTCGGAATTGACGGCGGCGCGTGCTTGCGATGCCAGCGCCGCAACGGCACGGTCGGCCAGTCGGGCTTGAAGCGGAATTTGCCGTCGGGATAGGCAAAGCCGTTGAGATAATGCGCGGTGGCAAAGTCCGGCTGGCAATCGATCCAGCGGTTGGCTTCGAGATCCGCCAGCGTGCCCCAGCCGGATTTCTGCAGCGTCGCATCGATCAACTCGCGCGGCGTCATGTCGAAGCCGGGATGCTCGGCGCCGAGCCGCTTGGCCAGGCCGCAAATCACTTCGTGGTTCGAGCGGCACTCGCCGGGCGGGTCGATCAGCTGCGGCCCAAGCAGAATGTATTGGCTGCCGCCCGCCGTATAGAAGTCGTCGTGCTCGACGAACATGGTGGCGGGCAGTACGACGTCGGCCATCTTGGCGGTGTCGGTCATGAACTGCTCGTGCACGCAGACGAACAGATCGTCGCGGGCAAAGCCGCGCTTGACCGGTTCCTGATCGGGCGCGACCGAAACCGGATTGGTGTTCTGAATGAGCATCGCTGTCACCGGCGGGCCGCCGAGCAGCGCGTCGTGATCGCCGGTCAGGATGGCGCCGATGCGCGACTGGTCGAGCATGCGGATCGACGCATCGCGCACGTCGGTGCCCTCGATCAGCGTGGCGTCAAGGTGAAAGATGGCGCCGTTGTTGTGGAAGGCGCCGCCGCCCTCATAACGCCACGCGCCGATGACCGCCGCGATACAGCTCGCCGCATGCATGTTGAGTGCGCCGTTGCGCGAGCGCGAAAATCCGTAGCCGAGCCGGAAATAGGCGCGCTTATTTTCACCGACCAGGCGGGCGAAGGCTTCGATCGTTTCCACCGGCGCGCCGGTAATCCGCGACGCCCATTGCGGGTCGCGCGCCCGCAAATGCTCGGCGAGTTCGTGCGGCGCATCGGTGTAGTGCTCAAGGTAATCCCAGTCGGCTTGGTTGTCGCGGAACAGGCAGTGCATCACCGCGCAGGCGAGCGCGCCGTCAGTGCCGGGCCGGATCAGCACCGGCAGATCGGCCTGCCGCATGGTGCCGTTCATGTACACGTCGACCGCGACGATCTTGGCGCCGCGCGCCTTCCGCGCGCGGGTGGCATGGGTCATGACGTTGATCTGGGTGTTGACGGCGTTGGTGCCCCAGATCACCACCAGATCGGACTTCGCCATTTCGCGCGGATCGGTGCCGGCGAGCTTTCCGGTGCCGGCGATGAAGCCGGTCCATGCCGGATTGACGCAGATGGTCGAGAAGAAGCCGGAATAGTTCTTGGCATGCCGCAGCCGGTGGATACCGTCGCGCATCACGTAGCCCATGGTGCCGGCATAGAGATACGGCCAGACTGTCTCGGAGCCGTGCTTCGCTTCGGCGCAGAGGAATTGTTCGGCGACGAGATCGAGCGCGTCGTCCCAGGAGATCGGCGCGAATTCGCCGCTGCCTTTGGCGCCGACGCGGCGCAGCGGCTGCTGCAGGCGGTCGGGATGATGCACGCGTTCAGCGTAGCGCGCGACCTTGGCGCAGATCACGCCCGCGGTATATCCGTTGTCGGCGGCGCCGCGGACGCGGCCGATCGCGTCCCTGCCGAACACTTCGACCTCAAGCGCGCAGGTCGACGGACAGTCGTGCGGGCAGGCCGAAGCCAGGATTTTGGGGCGGAGAGCCTGATTCATTGCAGCAGCAACCTACCGCTTCCACGCGGCGCCGAACAGCCCGCCAACCGGCAGATCAGGTACGCCCAGTCGGATGCCACAAGATCCGCCGACGACAGCGGCCGCAGGCGAAGTAAGGCTACGCCGCGGCGGCCTTGCCCTTCCGCTGCACCTCGGCGGTGTAGTCGGCCATCAATTGCTGGGTGATGCGGCCGGGCGTGAACGACCAGTCGGCGATTTGCGAAACCGGGGTCACCTCGGCAGCCGTGCCGGTAATAAAGCACTCGGAGAAATTCGCGAGCTCCTCCGGCATGATGCGGCGTTCGATCACCTCGATGTTGTGGCGGCGCGCCAGCGCCATGGCGGTCGCGCGCGTGATGCCGGCCAGGAAACAATCGGCGGTCGGCGTGTGGATATTGCCGTCCTTGATGAAGAAGATATTGGCGCCGGTGCATTCGGCGACGCGGCCCAGCCAGTCGAGCATCATGGCATCGGCGAAGCCGCGCCGCTCGGCGCGATGTTTGGAGATGGTGCAGATCGCATAGAGGCCGGCTGCTTTGGCCAGCACCGGAGCGGTCCTCGGATCCGGACGCCGATACTCGGCGAGGTCTAGCCGAAGGCCCTTCAATCGCTGCGCCGGGTCGAAATAGCTCGGCCATTCCCAGGTCGCGACCGCGAGGTGAATCTTGTTGTTTTGCGCCGAGACGCCAAGCTGCTCGGAGCCGCGCCAGGCGATCGCCCGCACATAGGCTTCGGTCTGATTGTTTCGTTCCAGCACGACCCGCTTGGCCGCATCGATCTCGGCAACGCTGTAGGGGATTTCGAAATCCATCAGCTGCGCCGAGCGCTTGAGCCGCTCGGAATGCTCGGTGCCTTTGAAAATCTCGCCGCCATAGGCGCGTTCGCCCTCGAACACGGTGCTCGCGTAATGCAGGCCGTGGGTCAGCACACTGATCTTGCAATCGGCGGTGGGAATGAGTCTGCCATCGAACCAAATTAGGTCGGAACGTTGGTCGAAGGGCACTGCCATGACCCTGCCTCCCTCGGCATGGATGGCCCGGTCCGTGCCAGAATTCTGCTGCGCATCATGGGGCCTTTGCGCTCGGCCAAGACTTTTGCGTTGGGAGCGGACTCCCAGTAAGGTCTGGTTTACCCTAAAAGAGCGCGCTTTGACGCTCGGGCAATCTCGCGCTTCAGCTCAACCGGGCACGATGTTGCCATGTCATTGCGCTTTTGGGGGTAACAATCAAACCGAAATATGTCAATATGGCTGACATAATGACATGACCTAATGACATGGCTGACCTAATGGCCGACATCAGTCTTACCGCGCCGAGCAAAGCCCGGCCCACCTCCGAGCCGGTCGATACCACGGCCAAAACGCGGGAGCCGTACTGGGATCTCATCGAACTCCTGTTCTTCGCCTACCGCGACTTTGTCGGCGACCCGGACCAGGTTCTGGAAAAGCTTAACTTTGGGCGGGCCCATCACCGCGTCCTTCACTTCGTCAACCGCAACCCTGGTATGAAAGTTGCCGAGCTGCTCGACGTTCTCAAGATCACCAAACAATCCTTGGGACGCGTGCTCAAGCAGCTGATCGATGAAGGCTACGTCGTACAAAAGGCCGGCCCCGACGATCGCCGCCAACGCCTCCTCTACGCCAGCCCTGCCGGCTCGGCGCTCGCGATGAAGCTTGCAGGCCTGCAGACCGAACGCATCGGACGCGTGCTGGATGAGCTTGGACCGGAGGCTCGCGAGACCGCGCACCGCTTTCTCGCCGGTATGATCGACGCCGAAGACCGCGAACGCGTGCTGCGTCTGATTGCCAACGCTGACCGGACGCGATCGAACGGTCGAGACGGAGTTTCATGACGACGCTCGCCGTGAACCCGGCCGACGATGCGCCGCACCTGCTCGTTGTTGACGACGATCGCCGCATCCGCGTTCTGCTGTCGCGTTTTCTGGTCGGGGAGGGCTATCGCGTCACCACTGCGGAGTCCTCGCGCGAAGCCAGAGCCAAGCTCGAAGGGCTTAACTTCGATCTTCTGATCCTCGATGTCATGATGCCCGGCGAGAACGGCTTCGATCTGGCAAGCGCGATCCGATCTGGTTCGGCGGTGCCCATTTTGATGCTCACCGCGCGCGACGAGAAAGAAAGCCGCATTAAGGGCCTCGAAATCGGCGCCGACGATTATCTCGCCAAGCCGTTCGAGCCTCGCGAATTGTCGCTGCGGGTCGCCAGCATCCTCCGTCGCGTTCGGCCGCCGAGTGCCGCGGCACCGGAATCCGTGCGCTTTGGACCGTTTTTCTTCCATCTCGCCCGCGGCGAATTACGCCGCGGTGAGGAGGTGATCCGCCTCACCGATCGTGAGCGCGAGATGCTCCGGGTATTGTCCGCGAGTGTCGGCGAAACGGTCCTGCGGCAGGCGCTTGCCGGCAACGGCGAGAGCGTCAGCGAGCGCACCGTCGACGTGCAGGTCAACCGGTTGCGCCGCAAGGTCGAAACCGATCCGGCCAATCCGCTGTTCGTTCAGACCGTCCGTGGCGTCGGCTACCGGCTGGTGGCGGCGCCATGACCAGCTCAATGACGAGCCTCGAGGGCGGCGCCGGACGATTGCGTAGCGCAGCAAGTCACCTCCTGGCCGCCGCCAACGTTGCCGCCACCACCGCCGGCGCGATAGCGACCCCGATCACTGGCCCGTGGGATCGCTTCACCCAATGGCTCAAGCTCGCGATGCCGAAAGGGCTTTATGCCCGCGCGCTGCTCATCATCATCGTGCCGATGGTGGTGGTTCAGTCGGTGGTCGCCTTCATGTTCGTCGAGCGGCAGTGGAACCTGGTGAACTACTACCTCGCGTCCGCGGTGACGCGCGAGATCGCGACGCTGATCGATGTCTACAAGAGCTATCCGCAAGGCGCCGACCGCGCCCAGCTCCGCCGCATCGCCCAGGACCGGCTCGGGCTCGTCGTCGATTTCCTCCCCGAAACGCAATTGCCGCCGCCCGGGCCGAAGCCGTTCTTCTCGCAGCTTGACGCCGCGCTGTCGGATGAGATCCGCAAGATCGGGCTGCCGTTCTGGATCGACACCCTCGGGCGCTCTTCGATTGTCGAAATCCGCATCAAACTCGACGACACCATCATGCGCGTGTTCGCCCGCCGCGCCGACGTCTACGACGCCAATTCGTGGATCTTCCTGCTGTGGATGGTGGCGACGTCCCTGATTGTGCTCGGCATTGCCATCCTGTTTCTCCGCAACCAGATACGGCCGATCCTGCGGCTCGCCGACGCGGCCGAGGCGTTCGGTAAGGGCCGTGAGGCGGCAAACTTCCGTCCGCGCGGCGCCCGCGAAGTCCGGCGTGCGGCGGCGGCGTTCCTGGAAATGAAAATGCGTATTGAACGCGCCATCGAGCAGCGCACCACCATGCTCGCCGGCGTGTCGCACGATCTGCGCACCATCCTCACGCGGTTCAAGCTGGAGCTCGCACTACTCGGCGACGGTCCCGAAGTCGAGGCGATCAAGAAGGATGTCGATGAAATGGCGGGCATGCTCGAGGCCTACCTCGCATTTGCGCGCGGGGATTTGGGCGAGCAGTCGGCGCCGACCGACATCGCCGCCATGCTGGAAGAGCTCAAGGTCGATGCCGAGCGCCACGGACATCGGGCGACTGCGGCTTTCCATGGCCAATCCGAAGTCGCGGTGCGGCCGGCGGCGTTCAAACGCTGTCTCGCCAATCTCGTTTCCAATGCCGGGCGGTTTGCTTCAACCGTCTCGATCACCGGGCACCGCGATCATCGCTGGCTGACGGTGACGGTGGACGATGACGGTCCCGGCATCCCGGCGTCGCTGCGCGAGGACGTATTCAAGCCGTTCCTGCGGCTCGACGATGCGCGCAATCAGGACGAAGGCGGCACCGGGCTCGGTCTTGCCATCGCCCGCGACATTGCGCGGTCGCACGGCGGCGACATCGCGCTCGGCGACGCGCCGATCGGCGGCTTGCGGGCTACTGTTCGCGTGCCGGTGTAATCGACGCTCTTACTTGCTTACCTGCGCTGCAAATCCGCCGCTGCGCGTGCGATGATTTCCACGAGCTGCGCTTCGAGATCCGCGTCGCCTTCGAGGTGCTTGCTGACAGCGTCCCGCAAGTGGGCGAGCGCGGCATCGACCAGCGGCGGCAGCGAGCGGCGGCGGTCACGCTCGTCATCCGCGGCACGCCGCATGCGCGTTGTGCGTTCGCCGACAGCGCTGAGGCGGGCGAGCACGATGTCGGCAATCGGCCGATTGGCGGCAAGATAAGCGCGGCCTTCGTCGGTGATGCTGTACAGCCTTTTGCTGCCCTCCGCCGCGACGGTCACGTAGCCCGCTTCCTCGAGATAGGTCAGCGTCGGATAGACCGTGCCGGGGCTTGGGCTGTACCAATCCGCGGTTTTTTCTTCGACCAGCTTGATGATTTCGTAGCCGTGGCGCGGTGCCTCGGCGATGAAAGCCAGTGCGATCAGCCGCAGATCACCTTGCGCCAGCATGCGCCCGGCGCGGATATCGTCCGGCCCCATGCTGTCCGAGCCGCCATAACCGTGACGGCTGCTGTAGCCGTGGCTGCGGCCGCCACGATGGCGGCTGCCGCAATGTCTTTCACTCCGTGATTCGTAATGTCCGTGCATATTTATCTCCTAGTCACGATATATCGTTAGATAGATCATAATAAGATGTAACGCAAGATATATCGTTCTTACAATGTGATATGAATAACTTCAATATATCAATGGCTTATGATTTTGGCACGCAAGAACGCTGAAACCCTCGTAGCCGGATTGTCCGCTTTCGGACTAGAGTACGAAGATGTTCGCGACCTTTTTCCACGAGCTGAAAGATGCCGGTGTCCCGGTGACGCTGCGCGAATATCTCACGCTCATGGAAGCGATGGAGAAGGACCTGGCCGGCCGGCGGATCGAGGATTTCTACTACCTGTCGCGCGCGGCACTGGTGAAAGACGAGCGCAACCTCGACCGCTTCGACCGCGTCTTCGGCCACGTCTTCAAAGGGCTCGATTTCATCGAGGATGCTCTGACTGCGGAAATACCGCTGGAATGGCTCAAAAAGCTCACCGAGAAGCACCTTACGGAGGAGGAGAAGAAGCAGATCGAGGCGATGGGCGGCCTCGACAAGCTTCTGGAAACGCTGCGCCAGCGGCTCGCCGAACAGAAGGGCCGTCACCAGGGCGGCAAGATATGGATCGGCACGGCGGGGACCTCGCCGTTCGGCGCTTACGGCTACAATCCCGAAGGCGTGCGCATCGGCCAGGACGGAAACCGCAATTTCCGCGCCGTGAAGGTGTGGGACAAGCGCGAGTTCAAGGATCTCGCTGGCGACGTGGAACTCGGCACGCGCAACATCAAAATCGCACTGCGACGGCTGCGCAAGTTTGCCCGCACCGGCGCGGAGGATGAGCTCGATCTCGACGGCACCATCAAGGGCACGGCGCACAAGGGCTATCTCGACATCCTGATGCGCCCGGAGCGGCATAACACCATTAAAGTGCTTCTGTTCTTCGACATCGGCGGCTCGATGGATTGGCACGTCAAGGCGACGGAAGAGTTGTTCTCGGCGGCCAAGACCGAGTTCAAGCACATGGTGCATCTCTACTTCCACAATTGCCTATACGAGAAAGTGTGGAAGGAGAACGCACGGCGCTGGAGCCAGACGACGCCGACCTGGGACGTCCTGCATACCTATCCACACGATTACAAGGTGATCTTCGTCGGCGACGCGTCGATGTCGCCCTACGAGATCGCGGCGCCCGGCGGCTCGGTCGAGCACTTCAACGAGGAAGCCGGCAGTGTGTGGATGCAGCGGATCATTTCGACCTATCCGTCCTGCGTCTGGCTCAATCCGGTACGCGAGCGCGAATGGGAGATGACGGAATCGATCAAGATGATGCGCCAGCTGCTCGGGGGCCGAATGTATCCGCTGACGCTTGAGGGGCTCGACGGGGCGATGCGGGAGTTGGGGCGGTAAACCGACGCCGTCAATTGCGGCGAGGCGTCACACAAAACGCACTTCCGAATCTCGGCGGCGGCTCTATATTGGGGCATCGTTAACAACCGAAAGGAGGTGATCCAGTGTCTCATTGTCTATCGCCGCGGTCGCCGGCATTCATGAACTGGATCCTCGCCTCTGCCGAGGCTCCTGCCTGGTGACTTAAATCCGTCACCGGCTCATGTGTGCGCGGCAGGAGATCGCCGCGCGCAACCGGGCCACGGCCTGACAATGGAAGGGCTGCCCTTGCGGGTGGCCCTTCTTTGTTTTGCATTGTGGTGCGGCACAGAGTGCGGGAAATTGGCGTACCTTGGCACAGCTTCAGGAGGCGCCCATGCCCGCCGAACGGTTCGATTTTTCCAATGCCCAGGGCCAAAAGCTTGCCGCGCTGCTCGACCGGCCGGATAGCGCGACGCGCGCGCTCGCTTTGTTCGCGCATTGCTTTACCTGCGGCAAGCAAAATAGGGCCGCGCACTACATCGCCGAGGGCCTGAAACTTCACGGCATCGCCGTTCTGCGTTTCGATTTCACCGGGCTCGGCGCCAGTGAAGGCGAGTTCGCCAATACCACCTTCTCATCGAACGTCGATGATCTGGTCGCTGCCGCCGATCATCTACGGCAAACGCTGACGGCGCCGGCGATCCTGATTGGGCACAGCCTCGGCGGCGCCGCGGTGCTCGCGGCCGCCCGCCGCATTCCCGAGGCGCGCGCTGTGGTAACGATCAACGCGCCGTTCGATCCAGCACACGTCACCGGCCTGCTTGGCGACCGCCTCGGCGAGATCGCCTCCAAGGGCGAGGTCGAGGTCACACTCGCCGGCCGGCCGTTCCGAATTCGCCGAGAGCTGCTCGATGACATCGCCCAACAGAATCTCGCCGGGCACATCGCGGGCTTGCACAAGGCGCTGCTGATCTTTCATTCGCCAACGGACGACACGGTCGGCATCGATAACGCTAGCCAAATCTTTACGACCGCAAAGCATCCGAAGAGTTTCATTTCTCTCACCGGCGCCGACCATCTGGTAAGCCGTCCCGGCGACGCCGCCTATGTGGCGCGGGTCATTTCGGCGTGGGCCGATCGCTACCTCGACATGATGGCGGACGCTCAACCGGCCGACGACACCGCGGACGGTACCGTCGTGGTGCGCGAGACGCGCCGGGGGCAGTTCCAGCAGGAAATCGTCACCGGCGCGCATCGCCTCTTGGCCGACGAACCTGTGAAGGCGGGCGGGCTCGACAGCGGGCCGGGCCCGTACGATCTCCTCGTGGCCGCGCTCGGCGCCTGCACGTCCATGACGGTGCGGCTCTACGCCGACCACAAACAGATTCCGTTGACGCGGACCCAGGTTCGTCTCCGGCATGAAAAAATCTACGCCGCCGATTGCGCAGAGTGCGAGACCAAAGAGGGGAAGATCGACCATATCGAGCGCGCGATCACGTTCGAAGGCGATTTGACTGCGGAACAGCGCGCGCGGCTGTTGGAAATCGCCGACAAGTGCCCGGTTCATCGCACGCTGAAGTCGGAAGTCGATATCCGCACCGTGGAGGAGCCGGCCAAGTGACGCGAAGCGTCTCAATTTTGCGTCATTGCGAGGAGCGAAGCGACGAAGCAATCCAGAACGGCTCAGAAGGGCTGGATTGCTTCGCTACGCTCGCAATGACGCGGCTCAGACCGCGGCTTTCTGCACGCGCTCGCGCGCCTCGGCGATCACTTCCGGAATGGCCGCGTCATTACCCGGAGCCATGATGTGAACGCCGGCGACGCCGGGGATGGTGGCAAGCTCGTCGATCAGTTCCATGCAAATGCGCGTACCCTCGCGAACCGGGTTAGCGGCTTTCTCCATCCGCGCGATGAACGCATCGGGAATGATGGTGCCGTGGAGGTGGCTTTTCATCCACTGCGCCGACTTGGCCGAACGGAGCGGATTGATGCCGATCAGAATGGCGAGCTGCCGCGTCAGGCCGGCTGCTGCGAGCGCGCCGACGTAGCGTCGCACCAGTGCCGCATCCATGCAGAACTGGGTCTGCACGAACTGGGCCCCGGCCGCGACCTTGCCGCGGAGGCTCGACGGTTGCCAATCGGCGGGCGGATCAATCGGCAAGTCGGCGGCGCCAAGGAAAAAGGCGGCCTTGCCGGCAACCTCGCGCCCGGTTGGCAATTTGCCGTCGTCGCGCAGCCGCCGCGCGGTCTCGAGCAGCGTTTTTGAATCAATATCGAACACCGGCTTGGTGTCGGGCTGGTCGCCGGCTTTCGGATCGTCGCCGGTGAGCACCATGACATTGCGGATACCCAGCGCGGCCGCGCCCATCAGTTCGCTTTGCAGCGCAATGCGGTTCTTGTCCCGGCAGGTGATTTGCAGGATTGGCTCAATGCCGGCGCTAAGAAGGATGCTGGCGGCCGCGAGTGCGGCCATGTGGGCGCGCGCGCCGGCGCCGTCGGTGACATTGACCGCGTCGGCGAGCCCCCGGAGCGGTGTGGCCTTGCGCAGCAGGTCCTGAGCGTCGCAGGAGACCGGCGGAGCGACCTCCGCGGTCATCACGAAGCGGCCCGCCCGCAGCCGCTCGGCAAAGGTCCGGGGGAGGTGAGCACTTCCGTCGCTCATGGCAAGCTCGCTTGCACGGATACGCGTCCGCGAAGAGAGCGCTTATATCCTTTGCGGGCGGACCGCAATCGGGCGTTTCAGCGCGCGTTTTGTGGACAGGAAACACCCGCCCCGCTAGAGAGTTACCTTAAATGAGCGGCGTCAACGAAATCAGGTCGAACTTCCTCGCCTATTTTGCTCGAGAGGGGCACGAAATCGTGCCGAGCTCTCCGCTCGTGCCGCGCAACGACCCGACATTGATGTTCACCAATGCCGGCATGGTGCAGTTCAAGAATCTCTTCACCGGCCTGGAAAAGCGCCCGTATTCGCGCGCGGCCACCGCGCAGAAATGCGTGCGCGCCGGCGGCAAGCACAACGACCTCGACAATGTCGGCTACACCGCGCGCCATCACACCTTCTTCGAAATGCTCGGCAATTTCTCGTTCGGCGATTATTTCAAGGAGCGCGCCATCGAGCTTGCCTGGAACCTGGTGACCAAAGAGTTCGGCGTACCGGCCGATAAGCTGATGGTCACGGTCTATATCGACGACGACGACGCCTTCAGGCTGTGGAAGAAGATCGCCGGGCTGCCGGACAGCAAGATCGGCCGCATCGCCGGCTCGGACAATTTCTGGGCGATGGGCGACACCGGACCGTGCGGCCCGTGCTCGGAGATTTTCTACGATCACGGCCCGCACATCTGGGGTGGGCCGCCGGGGAGTGCTGAAGCCGAGGGCGATCGCTTCGTCGAAATCTGGAATCTGGTGTTCATGCAGTACGAGCAGCTCGCCGGCGGCGGCGGCCGCGTCGACCTGCCGCGGCCGTCGATCGACACCGGCATGGGCCTCGAACGCATGGCCGCGGTGCTCCAAGGCACGCACGACAACTACAAGATCGACCTGTTCGGTGCGCTGATCGAGGCAATCGCCGACCTCACCGGCGTCGATCCCGAGGGCAAGCATAAGGCCTCGCACCGGGTCATCGCTGACCACCTGCGCGCCAGCTCGTTCCTGATTGCCGACGGCGTGCTGCCGTCGAACGAAGGCCGCGGTTACGTGCTCCGGCGCATCATGCGCCGCGCCATGCGCCACGCCGAACTGCTTGGCGCCAAGGATCCGCTGATGTGGCGTCTCGTGCCGGCACTGGTGCGCGAGATGGGCCAGGCCTACTCGGAACTGCATCGCGCCGAGGGGCTGATCACCGAAACGCTGAAGCTTGAGGAAATCCGTTTCCGCAAGACGCTGGAGCGCGGGCTTGCGATCCTCGATGAAGCGAGCAAGTCGCTCAAGAAAGGCGACATGTTCGATGGCGTCACCGCGTTTACGCTGTACGACACCTTCGGATTTCCGCTCGATCTGACGCAGGACGCGCTCAGACCCCGCGGCATCGGCGTCGACATTGCGTCTTTCACCGACGCGATGGAGGAGCAACGCCAGAAGGCCCGCGCCTCGTGGAAGGGATCAGGCGAGCCAGCCGCCGAGAGCTTTTGGTTCGGAATTCGCGAGAAACTTAGAGCCACCGAATTCCTCGGCTACGACTTCGAGGAGGCAGAGGCGAAGATTGTGGGTCTCTTTCGTGGGCACGACGAAGTCGACCAGTTAAAAGTTGGTGAGGGCGGTGTTGTGATTCTCAACCAAACGCCGTTCTATGCGGAAGCTGGTGGACAAGTTGGCGATCAAGGCACTATCCGGCAAAATTCTGACAGCGCTTACGTCAGCGCACGAGTTCTTGGCACTCAGAAAATGGGTAATGGTCTTTATCTCCACGCAGTTGCGGTTGATAATTATGGTTTGAAGGTGGGAGACGTAGTTAGGTTAGATGTAGACCACGAGCGTCGCTCCAAAATTCGTCGAAACCATTCGGCCACCCATCTGCTCCACGAAGGCTTGCGCCAAGTCCTTGGCGATCACATCACACAGAAAGGCTCGCTGGTCGCGCCCGACCGATTGCGTTTTGACTTTTCTCATCCAAAGCCTGTGACAGCGAAGGAAATTGAGCGAGTGGAAGACTTAGCAAACAACGTCGTTCTCGAAAATTCGCTTGTGGAGACTCGGCTGATGGACGTTGATGAGGCCATTGAATCTGGCGCTCGTGCCCTATTTGGCGAGAAGTACGGAGACGTAGTGAGGGTCGTTTCGATGGGGGAACCTCAAGGCAATGCGTCTGCTTGGTCGGTCGAATTGTGCGGCGGCACCCATGTCAAGCGGACTGGCGACATCGGCATCATTTCAATCGTCGGCGAAAGCGGCGTTGCCGCCGGCGTGCGCCGTATCGAAGCCTTCACCGGGAGTACCGCGCGGCACCACGCCAATCACGTCATGCAGCTTGCCAAGACTGCAGCGTCTGAACTGCGCGTGCCGATCGACGAGGTACCGGCCCGATTATCGGCGTTGCTCGACGAGCGCAAACGCGTCGAGCGCGAACTTTCGGATGCGAAGAAGAAACTCGCCATGGGCGGAGGCGCCAAAGTCGACGGTGCCGACGGACTGCGCACCGTCGGCGACGTCAAGCTGATGGCCCGCGCGGTTGAGGGCATCGATCTTAAGGATCTGCGCAGCCTCGCCGATGAAGGCAAAAAGACGGTCGGGTCCGGCATTGTCGCCATCGTGGGTGTGACCGGAGACGGCAAAGCGGGGATTGTCGTCGGCGTCACCAGCGATCTCGTGCCGCGCTTCAATGCCGTCGAACTCGTACGCAAAGGCGCTGAGGCGCTAGGCGGAAAGGGTGGCGGCGGGAGGCCTGACATGGCACAAGCTGGGGGCCCGGACGGCTCAAAAGCTGACGCTGCGCTGGCGGCAATCGCGGCCGCGCTCGGCGGCTAACGTACAGTACGGCCGCGTCACACCTCGACGATCATTCCGTCCTCGGCGGTTTCGAACGGTATCTCGGCGCGGCGCGCCAGCATGTCGTCGCTCATATGGCTGAGGATCAGACGCTTGGGACGAATCTCCTCGAGGTGACGCTCCAGCAAAGACAGCGCCATGTGGGTCGCGACCGGCTTGTCGCGGGTGTAGGCCTCACAGATAAAGAGGTCCGCCTGGTAACCGATGTCGATGAGCGAATTGGTCCATTCGCTGTCGCCGGAAAAGGCAATCACCTTGCCTTCGGCTTCAAAACGAAAGCCGAGACACGGGCCGGCGCGGTCATCGTGCACGACGTGGAATGGGGTCACCCGCAGGCCGCCGATGTCGTTTCGCTTGCCGATGTCAAGTTCCTGGAGCTGCAACGGGAATCTCAGCTCGAGATCTTTGGTGCCGGGGAATTCGGCCTCCATGATGTCGCCAAACCGCGATTTGAGACTCGGCGGTCCGGCGATCGTCAACGGCTGATCGCGTTTGCCGACGTAATTCGCTTCGAGGAGGTAAAACGGCAAGCCGCCGACATGATCGGCATGAAAATGCGTGAGAAAGATGACATTAACGTCGTTGCGATTGATGGCGAGCTTGTTCATCGAAACCAGCGAACTCGCGCCGCAATCGATCAAAACGTTGATGTTTCGTCCGGTGAGGTGGAAGCAGGTATTGAATCGTCCGCCGGAGCCGAAGGCGTCGCCGCAGCCGACGAATTGCAATCGCATCGATGCTCCCCGGGCAGTTGTGAGATCGTCTTATGAGACGGTCAGACTTGGCACCCAGTGTCACGCCGGCCCGACGAAGAGTCCGTTATGGCGGTCACATTGCGAAACCGTCCCGTACGACCGTAGAATGCGCTCAAACGCCTGTGCTCTCATCGTTTTTTTACCTTTAGCCGATTCACTCTATAATCTGCAATGTGCTTGGGGAACCAGTGTGGGCCGGGGCTTGCGCCACGATCACACCATAAACTGGCGCATGCTGCCATGATGGCTGGCCGCGAGCAGGGGGACGCCTCGGTGTTCGAGGGTGTAAGGTGTGCCGTAGGATTGGCGTCGCGGGCGTTGCCGCTGGCGCTGGCCGTTGTGCTATGCGGTTGCTCCTATTTCGACACCAGCGGTTCTTGGTTTGTCAAGCCGTTGAGGCTTTACGGATCCAATCTCGGCTACACCTACACGCAATTAGATGACGCGAAGATGGATCGTCCGATCACGGCGAACGATCTGGTTGACGCTAGTGGCGCCTGCCCAAGGTACGTCGTGCCGTCGCCGCCGCCGGCGGCTGGAGCGGCGCCAGCCGCTGGCCCAACGGATTCAGCCTCGTTGCTTGGTGCTGGCGTCGCAATCGGCATGAGCGAATGCGATATTGTTGCGCGGCTGGGTCAACCCACGGCGGTCAACGTCGGGAGGGGTCCAGGCGGCGATCGGGCCGCGGCGCTGACCTTCAACAGCGGTCCGCGACCCGGGGTCTATCGTTTCGCCGGCGGCCGACTTACGGAAATGGACCGCGTAGAAGTGCCGCAAGCGCACGCTCCGGAGCCGGCGAAGAAGAAAATGGTCAAAAAGAGGCCGGACAAAACCAAGAAACCGCCGAGGCCCGACAACAACACCTAAGCGGCGTTCGGCCGGCGAACTTACAGGCGCTAGAGTGAAGACGGCCGCCTATAATGCAATTAGCGCAGTGGCCGGTCGTGCTATCGTTTGAGAATGACGAATAGCGCTATCGTACAACGCACGATCGAAACCAACGGCATTCATCTGCATATCGCCGAACAAGGCGAGGGGCCGCTGATTGTTCTATGTCACGGCTTTCCTGAATCCTGGTACTCGTGGCGCCATCAGCTTGCGGCCCTTTCGGCAGCCGGCTTTCACGCTGTTGCGCCGGACATGCGCGGTTACGGCCGCTCCGACCGGCCTGAAGCCATCGGCCAATACACTTTGCTCCACCTCGTTGGCGACATGGTGGGGTTGCTTGACGCGATCGGAGCCGAGCAGGCGGTGATTGCGGGACACGATTGGGGCGCTCCGGTTGCCTGGCATGCAGCTTTACTGCGGCCCGATCGGTTTCGCGCCGTCATCGGGTTGAGCGTTCCATTCTGGCCACGGCGGCCGACTAAACCCACATTGGCGATGCCGCGCCGCGACGATGCGATGTTCTACCAACTCTACTTCCAGGAACCGGGTGTCGCGGAGGCTGAACTCGAGCGCGACGCGCGGCAAACAATCGTCAAGCTTTTGTTCGCGGTCTCAGGCGATATGCCGCGCGGCGGCCGAGGTGGAAGCGGCGTTGCGATGGTGCCGCGCGACGGCGGCTTTCTTACCGGTATGCCAAGTCCGGCCATGCTGCCGGCGTGGCTCAGCGAAGCGGACGTGGATTTCTACGCCGGAGAATTTAAGCGCACCGGATTTCGCGGCGGCCTCAACTGGTACCGCAACATTGACCGGAATTGGGAACTTACCGCGCCGTTTGCGGGAGCAAAAGTCACGGTCCCCGCGCTTTACATGGCGGGCGATCGCGATCTCGTGGTCGCGTTTCGCGGCATGGATCAGATTATCGCCAACCTGACTCACAATGTGACGCAATTGCGCGGCACCATCATGCTGCCCGGCTGCGGTCACTGGACTCAGCAGGAGCGCGCATCGGAGGTCAACGCAGCCATCATCGACTTTCTGCGCCGTTTGTGATTCATCAGTCGCGCGGCCGCTTGCCGGAACGACGGCTGATGGTTATAAGCCGCGCACTTCCGCGTCACAGCGCGATTTGCCGAGGACAAATTCAAGGACAACTTCAAGGACAATTTGATGGCCATCGAGCGTACATTTTCGATCCTCAAACCCGATGCGACCGCCCGCAACATCACCGGCGCGATCAATGCGATGATCGAGAAATCGGGACTGCGCATTATCGCGCAGAAGCGCGTGATGATAAGTCGCGCCCAGGCGGAACAGTTCTATGCCGTCCACCGTCAGCGGCCGTTTTTTGGTGAACTCGTCGACTTTATGATCTCGGGGCCGGTGGTCGTGCAGGTTCTCGAAGGCGACAACACTATCGCGGCTTATCGCGATCTGATGGGCGCCACCGATCCCGCTAAAGCCGCGCCAGGAACCATCCGCAAAGAGTTTGCCAAGTCAATCAGCGAAAACTCGGTGCACGGCTCGGACGCCGCCGATACCGCGCAAAAGGAAATCGCACAGTTCTTCGCCGGCAAAGAGATCGTCGGCTGAAGTTTGGCGCGGTCTCGCGGGCCGCGCGACTGAAAGCGCCGTGTTCGGAGCTGAGGTCGGAGAGGTGATGTCCTGCACGCAATGGACAAGCTGTTCATCGCGCTTCTCACCTTTGTCCCGCTCGCCATAGGCGCGGCTCTTGCGGGCGTGTCGCCCGTTATTCTGTTTTTCCTCGCAGCCTTTGCCATTGTCCCGCTGGCCAAATTTATCAGCTCTTCCACGGAAGATCTGGCGACACGGACAAATCCCGTCCTGGGCGGGCTTCTCGGCGCAAGCTTTGGCAACGCGCCCGAACTCATCATCGGCGTCTTCGCTTTAAAGGCAGGGCTCGTCGATCTGGTAAAGGCTTCGATCGCCGGCTCGATCATCGGCAATCTGCTGTTGGTTCTGGGTCTTGCCATGTTCTCGGGCGGATGGCGGCGCGAGAAGCAAACCTTCAACAAGACCGGCATCCTGGCACAGGCCACGACCCTGTTCCTGGCGACGATCGCGCTCATCGTGCCCGCAATCTTCTTTCAGAGCGCGACTGAGGCCGTTGCGGTCGAAGGCCTCAGCGTTCTCGTTTCGCTGGTGCTTATGTGCATGTACGGCGCCAACCTTATTTTCTCGCTGCACACCCATAAGCATCTTTATCAAGAACGCGCCGGAAAATTCGAGCCGCGGTGGAGTACGGCCCGGGCCATCGCTACCCTCTTTGTCGCGACGCTCGCCGTGGCGTGGGTAAGCGACATTCTCGTAAACTCAGTTGAGCCGCTGGCGGCGAGCTTGGGTTGGTCGCAACTCTTTATCGGCGTGATTGTCGTGGCCGTCGTCGGTAATGCGGCGGAGAACGCCGCCGCAGTCCTCATTGCCCGCAAAAACCGCATGGATGTTGCGCTTCAGATATCGATCGGCTCGGCGAGCCAGATAGTGTTGCTGGTCGCGCCGGCCCTGGTGTTGCTCGGCGCGCTATTAGGGCAGCCGATGAATCTAATCTTCAGCACTCTTGAGCTCGTCGCAACAGTGCTGGCGGTTGTCATCGTCAATTTTGTCGTCTTGGACGGCGAGAGCAATTGGCTCGAAGGCCTGCAGTTGTTGGCCGCCTACGTCATCATGGCGATCGCGTTCTTTCTGCATCCGTAGCTGCGCCGTATTATCGAAGCAGATCAACATTATAGTTTTGCGCGAAACGCCGGTTCGTCGTCGCGATCAAGCGCGTAGTGGCAGCCATGCTTGCGCCGTATTTGTCGGCTTGTTTTTGCGTGCAATCGGATTGGGGCCATCCGGCGGTGCTGTCTGGCGACGCGATCGTTTCGGAATTTTCCCCACAATCTGGCTTGTGGCGCGGAGCGCAGTCTGCACGCGGCGTGCGGCTGTGTTCGGCGTTGGCACTGGCATACGCATTGACTAGGAGACAGACGATGCAGAAGGGCAGCGTCAAGTGGTTCAACCCGACCAAGGGCTACGGGTTTATCAAGCCCTCAGGCGGCGACAAGGACGTGTTCGTGCACATTTCGGCTGTTGAGCGAGCTGGTTTGCGTACGCTCAACGAAGGCCAAGAGGTCGAGTACGAGTTGGTGACCAATCGCGGCCGGACTTCCGCAGAGAACCTCAAGGTCGCGTAACAGCAACCGGCAACCCGCTTTCTTGTAGCCCCCGTTTTCGTGCGGGGGTTTTTATTTAGCGTATTTGTCCATCCTCGCCCGGGGATGCGATGCTCGCGCGGCCTTCGGCCAGCGCTCGCAGTGCGCGCGGGTAAATCCGATGCTCGATCTCCAAAACGCGTGCGGCGAGCGTGTCTTCAGTGTCGCCTTCGCGCACCGCAATCGAATCCTGTTCCACGATCGGCCCCGCGTCCACTGCTGGTACCACGAAATGGACGGTGGCGCCGTGGCGCTTGACGCCTGCTTCGAGCGCACGGCGGTGAGTGTGCAGCCCCTTGAATTGCGGCAGCAGCGCCGGATGGATGTTGAGCATCTTGCCGCGCCAGCGCTGCACGAACCACGGCGACAACAGCCGCATGAAACCGGCAAGGCATACGAGGTCGATCCGGTGCGCGGCAAGCGCATCATCAAGGGCGCGTTCGAACGCCTCGCGGTCGTCGCCAAACAGCTTGTGATCCACGACTGCCGTGGTGATGCCTTCTTCGCGGGTGCGGATCAGGCCCGACGCCTCGGGCCGGTTTGAGACGACGAGCGCGATTTCGGCCGGATAGTCGGCGACCTTGGCCGCTTCGATGAGCGCCGTCATGTTGGATCCGCGGCCGGAAATGAGGACGGCGACGCGCTTCTTGCTCATCGTCTACCAGGAGAGGTCGAGGCTTCCGGCAAAATCGACGCGCGGCTCCCCGG
>JBAUGC010000782.1:0-1879 GCA_049679485.1 Xanthobacteraceae bacterium | reverse complement strand
GGTAAATTGAGCCGTGTAATGCGGCGCTTCGCGGCGGTTCCGTCGGGCATCGCTGCAGCGGGCGTGAATGAGGCCTTAAAGTCCGGTCTGAACGGCGGCGTGGACCGGCCGATGCGGTGGTGCGTTCCACTGGTCGATCAGGCGCAAATATTGCTCCGCCATCACTTCGAAGCCATAAGCTAGGTTATCAGAGTCGTTGCATTTCCGTGGGTACGCCGCGGCTCCAAACTACGAATCTTGGGATCGGAGTGGATCTCTTCGGGACGCTCTATAACTTCCTCAAGAATTTTATTATCGGTTCGCGTGCGCTGCAGAAGTAAGAACGTTGGTGAATACTCTCCATAAGCGATTGCGAGCTTAAATCGCTTTCCGACGGACCGACAGCTCGCGCTCCCAATTGAGCGCGTGCGCGACGATAGTTGAGAGGTCGTCAAAGTTAGGTTGCCAGCCGAGCATGGCGCGAATGCGCTCGCTGCCGGCGACGATGCGTGCCGGGTCGCCCTCGCGTCGGTGAGCGTATTCCACCTTGAAGACGACGCCGGAGACCCGCGTCACCGTGTCGACCACTTCAAGAACCGAGGAGCCGTGGCCGTAACCGCAATTGAGGGTCAGCGAAGCGCCGCCGGAACGCAAGTGACGGAGCGCATCGGAATGCGCGCGGGTCAGATCGCTGACATGGATGTAGTCGCGGATGCAGGTACCGTCCGGCGTCGGATAATCGGTGCCGAAGACGGCGAGTTTTTCGCGTCGACCTAGCGCAGCCTCGACGGCGACCTTGATCAGATGCGTGGCGTTCGCGGTCGATTGGCCGGTGCGCCCGCGGGGATCGCCGCCGGCGACGTTGAAATAACGCAGGATGACATGGGCAAGGTCATGGGCGCGGCTCGTGTCGCGGAGCATGATTTCGGTCATCAGCTTGGACCAGCCATAGGGTGAGATCGGCTGCGTTGGTGCATCTTCCGGTACTGGGATGGCGACCGGATTGCCGTAAATCGCGGCGGTCGAGGAAAAAATGAAATGCCGCACGCCGCAAGCGACCGCGCATTCGATCAGCGCACGAGAGTTGGCGGTATTGTTGCGATAGTAGTCGAGCGGATCACGTACCGAATCCGGGACCACGATCGATGCGGCGAAGTGAATGATGGTCGCGACGCTGTGCTCACGTAAAAGCCGAGTCACCAGCGCTTGGTTGCCGGACTCACCAACAATGAGAGGTACGCCTTCGGGGATGGCCCGGCGATGCCCGGTCGACAGATTGTCGAGCACGACGACGCGTTCGCCGGCGTCGACCAGATCGTGCACCATCTGACTGCCGATATAGCCCGCGCCGCCGGTGACCAGGATCGCCATAGTTTCGTCGTGGCCTTCGATCAATCTTCGCCGACTAATTCGGCGCTGTTGTATATCCCATCGCGCCCGCTAGGGAAGACGTACGCTATCGTCGCGTGAACGGGCCGCTGGGGTCGAAAGGTGCCGGTGAGCGACGCTGGGCGTCGCC
Organism: Xanthobacteraceae bacterium; assembly: GCA_049679485.1. Lineage (GTDB taxonomy): Bacteria > Pseudomonadota > Alphaproteobacteria > Rhizobiales > Xanthobacteraceae > BOG-931. The sequence continues at coordinate 381 of JBAUGC010000782.1, read as the reverse complement.
GGGGGCCAAGGCATAACGAGACAATGGCCAAATGGATAATGGCGGTTCCAAGGATAGGGCTCGAAAATGGCTTGCCGCCGCCTCACGAACGCCAAAGACTACGCTTTTGCCGAACCGGTGGGGTAAGGCCAGGGGTAATTGAGGCAGTACCGGAGGGGCAGATTCGGACCAAACGGTGTTCCTCTTGAGATTTGCAAGCGAACCAGCAGACGGTTTATACTGTTTAGATCGAATGGCGGGGCTGCCCCACTTGATATACGCACGTGCCTGTTTCGGCGCAGTTGCGGATTAGACCATCGAGCGTGATAGGCGTTATGGCAGGCCGACCATCCATCACATCCGACTATATTTCAGTTATTCTGCGCGCAATCGAGAAGGCAG
>JBAUGC010000781.1:0-1841 GCA_049679485.1 Xanthobacteraceae bacterium | reverse complement strand
CCGGAAAACCGCAACGAACAAGATCAGTGTGGCAATCCAGGCGGCGACGGCAATGGCGTGGAGATACCAGAACGGAACAACATCCGTGAGCCCCGAGACGATCGTCCCGACGAGAGCGCGCCTGGTGAAGCCGAAATGATACGTCACCAGCAACTGCATGTAGGACGCTAACCGCGGTGAATCGACAAAAATGGTGTAAAGAATTCCGCAGATCGCGATGATGAAATCGATCGCAAGCATCCACCGCCACGGTTGGTTCGGGGATTTGTGTCGGAGACCAAGCTTCACGAAACGCACTTATCCCCAAATCGGCGGCAGCCCGCGACTGTCTCTGAAACATTGCATCGAAAAGACGCAGTTGTCGTGCAATGCGTCGTCTTGTCTAACTTGGAAGCGGTCACAAGCAAAAGTAATTGCCCGTGTCGCAACCTGCGCTGATGCTCTCGAACAGAATTTCTTTCAACACATCGGACACAATGACAACGCTGCCTGAGGGCGCGCATTCGCCGAGTACCGTTGAGGATAGACATAAAGGTATCTTTATGTCTTTAGTGCCGCCCGCTGGAGCCCGGCTGTAGCATCAGCCCAGCGGCCATTTCCCGGAACGCCTTGGAATGACTAGAGGATCCGCCAAAAGGAGCATCATGAGCACCGTGACCAAGACTAAAGCTGCGCACGCCGACTACGTCGTCAAGGACATCAGCCTCGCCGAATGGGGGCAAAAGGAGCTCTCCATCGCCGAGACCGAAATGCCGGGCCTGATGGCGACACGCGAAGAGTATGGTCCCGAGCAGCCACTGCGCGGCGCTCGGATCGCCGGCTCGCTGCATATGACCATCCAGACCGCCGTATTGATCGACACACTGAAGGAGCTCGGCGCCGACGTCCGCTGGGCGTCCTGCAACATCTACTCGACGCAAGACCATGCAGCCGCGGCAGTCGCTGCGGGCGGCACGCCGGTATTCGCGGTCAAGGGCGAGTCGCTGCAGGATTATTGGGAATACACCCACCGCATCTTCGAATGGTCCGATGGCGGCGCCCCGAACATGATCCTTGATGACGGTGGCGACGCCACGCTGCTGATGCATCTCGGCTCGCAGGCGGAAATGACCCCGACCGTGCTGCATCATCCGAACAACGAGGAAGAGGAAGTGCTGTTCGCCGCGATCAAAGAGCGGCTAGTCAAGAAACCGGGCTGGTACAGCAAGACCGCCAAGGAAATTCGCGGTGTGAGCGAAGAAACCACGACCGGCGTACATCGCCTTTATCAGATGGAGAAGGAAGGCAAGCTGCTGTTCCCCGCCATCAACGTCAACGACAGCGTCACCAAATCGAAATTCGACAATCTCTACGGCTGCCGCGAGTCGCTGGTCGACGGCATCCGCCGCGGCACCGACGTGATGATGGCCGGCAAAGTAGCGATGGTCGCCGGCTTCGGCGACGTCGGCAAAGGCTCGGCGGCGTCGCTGCGCCAGGCCGGCTGCCGGGTCCTGGTCTCCGAGATTGATCCGATCTGCGCACTGCAGGCGGCGATGGAGGGCTACGAGGTGGTGACCATGGAGGAGGCGGCACCGCGCGCCGACATCTTCTGCACTGCGACCGGCAACGTCGACGTCATCACCATCGACCACATGCGCAAGATGAAGCACCGGGCCATCGTCTGCAATATCGGTCACTTCGACAGCGAGATTCAGGTTGCGGCGCTGAAGAACCTGAAATGGCAGAACATCAAGCCGCAGGTCGATGAGATCGAGTTCCCCGACGGCAAGCGAATCATTCTGCTGTCGGAAGGCCGGCTGGTGAATCTCGGCAACGCCATGGGCCATCCGAGCTTTGTGATG
>JBAUGC010000780.1:0-7327 GCA_049679485.1 Xanthobacteraceae bacterium | reverse complement strand
TTTTGCCGGCCACCCTGAGTTTGCCAGACTTTCTTATAGTCCAGCAGCCTGGGAGCGAATTAATAAGCTCCGCAAGAAATTTGATCCTGAAGGATTATTTTTTGGCTTTAGCGATGGACTAAGCACGTGATCTGGGCAGAACGCGCCAGGAAGCGCGAGCATCACCAATTTTCAGCTGTCCACACGCCTTGCAGACTGCGCCGGTTCGTTATCCATCGGCGATCGCCACCTAACGGCTATCTGTTCTGCTGGTCTCCTTTTCATTGACATTGGTCCTCATTTCAGATATATGATCCAACGAATCTCGCTCGATCGAGGACGCCTGTCGCGAAGGTATTCCGAGAGGTGGAGCGAGTGCGGTGCCCGCGCGCGGAACGATACACTCCGCTCTCGGGCAGCTTCGGGCATCATGCTGACCGGCACTACGACCGGTCCGGGAGGTGCGTTCCCTGGACTGGGACAGGCGGGCACGGGTAACGCCCGCGTAAGAACGCGAGGTCTTCGCTCCCCGGTTGGGGCGACCGTACAGGATCGAACGTCCTGCCGCGGCCCAGGAAGCCTGGCCTGGAGTTGCGCCCAAGGGCCGAAAGCCCTGACGGTAAGAGCCGTGGTGGAACGCCGATAGGCGAGCGCGTGCCGTTGCACGCGCGCCGCGCCCCTCCCTACCCTCCCCCGCAAGCGGAGAGGGAAAAGAGGAAAAGGCGCGGAGGTTGGCTGAACACGTCTGTCGGCGTTCCGCTTCCTTTTTTCTTTCGTCATTGCGCTTCGTAGGGTGGGTAGAGCGAAGCGAAACCCACCGCTCAGCATGGTGGGTTACGCTGCTTCGAGCTAACCCACCCTACATTTTCACAAGACCCGGGCGCGGAGCGCGTCGCGGGAATGCGCTTTATCTGTCCCGCTTCGCGGGGCAGGATGAATTGTTACTTCGCCGGGATCTTCTCCCACACCAAAATGCTGCGGCCCTCGCGGCCGTCGACCGGATTTCGATTGGGCGCGGAAGTGATGGTGAGGGTGTTGCCTTCCAGCTTGTAGAAGCGGACTTGATCGGTGCCGGTCCAGACTTGATTCCACGAGATATCGACGTGATGGATCACCTTCTCGGCGTCCACCGTATAGGTCCCAGCGTAGGATATCATCGTCCCGTACAGCTTTATTCGTTCTTCGTTGGTCGAAACCACGTCGTGAGGGCTGGCGCGATTGTCCCAGGTGATGATCGCGTACATGCGGCCGTCCGCAGCGTAGCCGAGGTAGCCGTCCGGGTGTGCGCCGCGTTCGTTGTAGCGTTCTCCGGTCGCGGCCACTTCGCGAACAAACGATTTCAATTTCCATGTGCCGAGCAGGAGATTTTCGGCTGGATAGGCTGCCGTTATGGAAAGGATCAGCAACGTTGCCGACAGGACGCCTGCGATTCTCGCCATTTCAAGATCCTTGATTGTCGAACGCGTCACCCTTCGCCGATCTCGCGTAGAATTTCCGCGGTGTGCTCGCCGAGCCGCGGGGACGGCCGCTCCGCCACCATCGGTGCGCCATCGAGCACGATCGGCGTGCGTACGCCGGGAATCTTTCCGGCCTTGGCGGCGGCGCTTGGCCGTTCCACCTTCATGCCGCGATGGATGACCTGCGGATCGGCGAACACTTGCGCGAGATCGTTGATCGGGCCAGCCGGTACGCCGACCGCTTCGAGCTTGCTGAGCAGCTCGGCGCTCGGCATGCGCGCGGTCTGCGCACAGAGGCGTCCAATCAGTTCGGCGCGATGGGCGAGCCGCGCTTTGTTGTCGATGTAATCCGGGTCCTTGGCGAGGTCCGCCACGCCCAGGACGCCGCACAGCTTGGCGAACTGACCGTCGTTGCCGCTGGCGATAATGATGTGACCGTCGGCGACTGGAAACACCTGATAAGGCGTGATGTTGGGATGCGCGTTGCCCATGCGGTGCGGCACTTTGCCGGAAACCAAATAGTTAAGCGCCTGGTTGGCAAGCACAGCGACCGTGGAATCGACGAGCGCGGTGTCGACATAGCCGCCGCGGCCGGTTTTCTCCCGGCGCGCCAATGCGGCGAGGATGCCGACCGCGGAATAGACTCCGGTGAAGATATCCGACACCGGCACGCCGGCGCGCAGCGGCTCGCCATCGGCATTGCCGGTGAGATCCATGAAGCCGCCCATGCCCTGCGCCATGAGATCGTAGCCGGGGCGCGAAGCATAGGGTCCATCCTGGCCGAAGCCGGTCACCGAGCAATAAATCAGCCGCGGCATTTCCGGCGCCAGGCTTTTGTAGTCGAGGCCGAACTTGGCGAGCCCGCCGACCTTGAAATTCTCGATCAGAACATCGGAGCGCGCCGCGAGTTTTTTGACGATGCGGCGGCCATCTTCGCTTTCGAAGTCAAGCTCGATGGAACGCTTGCCGCGGTTGGTGCCGTGAAAATAGGCGGCGCCGAGATGGCCGCCGTCGGCGGCGGGAACAAACGGCGGGCCCCACGAACGGGTGTCGTCGCCGGCGCCTTTGCGCTCGACCTTGATCACGTCGGCCCCGAGATCGGCAAGGATTTGCCCCGCCCAAGGTCCCGCCAGGATGCGGGCAAGCTCCAAGACGCGCAGACCAGCCAACGGACCCGGCATTTCAAAAGCTCCTCAACGTTCCAGCGGCCGCGCCGCGCCGCGGTTAACTGACAAAGCGGGACGAATTTGTCCACGTCCCCCACCCCAACCCTCCCCCGCGTGCGGGGAGGGAAGGGAGGGGGCTAACTTGTCATCGCCGCCGGCGATCATTAGCTCTATTTCCTGCCGGCGTGGGTGTGGTCGATTGATGGTTGCGGTGAACGCCTCGTTCTTCAGCGACATGTTGCAAAGTATTGCCGACCGCAGCCGCGCCTTGATCCGGCGCGAGCGCCGTGGGCCGGCGCGCGGGCGCCTCGATGGCCTGGTGGAGCTTTGCGAGGCGCTGCTTTCCGGCCGTGGTGAAGCGTCAGGGGTAGCGCTGGCCAATGAGATTCTCGCGGATTATGCGGCGCTGACGACTGGGCCTCGCATTGCGTTTTTCGAAGCGTTGGCGCGAACCTTCGGGTACGATACGCCCCGCATCGAGGCGGCAATCGCCGCCTGGCGGCAATCACAGTCGGCCGACGCCGCGGCCGAACTGCATCGCGCCAGCGAACCGCGGCGGCTGGAGCTGTTTCGCCGGCTCAATCTCGCGCCCGGCGGCACCGCCGCGCTGGTGCGCATGCGCGAACAGCTCATGGACGCCATCGACCACCGCGACGATCTCGCGGTCATCGACAATGATTTCGTCCATCTGTTTTCTTCCTGGTTCAATCGCGGGTTTTTGGTCCTGCGCCGCATCGACTGGTCGACCTCGGCTTCGATTCTCGAAAAAATCATCCGTTACGAGGCCGTACACGAGATTCACGACTGGGAGGAGTTGCGGCGCCGCATCGATCTGCCGGACCGGCGCTGTTACGCCTTCTTTCATCCGGCGCTGGTCGACGAGCCGCTGATTTTTGTCGAGGTAGCGCTCACCCGCGACATACCGGCTGCGATCGCGCCGATCCTGTCCGACCAGCGTGAGGTCGTCGATCCGGAACGCGCGACGACGGCTGTTTTCTATTCTATCACCAATTGCCAGCGCGGGCTTGCCGGTGTGACGTTCGGCCACTTCCTTATCAAGCAGGTGGTGGAAGAAGTCCGCCGCGAATGGCCGCGCATTTCGACGTTCGTTACGCTGTCGCCGGCGCCGAATTTCGCCGAATGGCTCAAGCGCGAACGCGGCAATGAAGCTTCGCTCGCGATCGACGCCAAGGATCGCGAAGCGCTTGGCGCGCTCAATCGTGCCAATTGGTGGCTCGACGATCGACTCGTTGAAGTCGTCGGCGAGCCGATGATGCGCGCCGCTGCCTGGTACTACGTGCGCGCGCGCAATCGCCGGGGCTTGCCGGTCGATGCCGTCGCCCGCTTCCATCTTGGCAACGGCGCGCGGCTGCAACAGCTCAACTGGATCGCCGATATGTCCGAGCGGGCGCTCGAGCAGTCATACGGCCTGATGGTCAATTACCTCTACGATCTCGATTACATCGAGCAGAACCACGAGGCTTATGCGCAGCAGCACGCGATTGTCGCCTCGACCGGAGTGACCCGCCTGGTGCGCTCGCCGGCGCGCGAAATCGTGCCGGTTTCGGGGTAAGGATTAGTAGTTGTCATTGCCGGGCCAGACACTTGACCCGGCAATCCGTCCTCCTTGGTGCGATAAAATAGACCACGGGGTCTTGGCGTTTTGTGCCGGTGCTGATGACGGAAGGTCCGCTATGCCCAATCTGCTCGGCGTTCTGGAAACCTCGCTCTATGTCGAGGAGTTCGAGCGCGCCTGTCCGTTCTACGAGCAGATCCTAGGGCTCAACAGCATCTACCGCGATCAGCGATTGTGCGCCTACGACGTCAGCGGGCGCGGCGTGTTGCTGCTGTTTCTGCGGGGCCGCTCGTTCGAGACAATGCATCTGCCCGGCGGCACCATCCCGCCGCATGACGGTCATGGTCCCGTGCACATGGCCTTCTCAATCGCCGCCGACGAGCTTGCGGCATGGGAGGAGCAGCTTAAGGAAGCGAACGTCGGCATCGAAGGCCGCACCAAATGGCCGCGTGGCGGCGAGAGCATTTATTTTCGCGATCCCGACGGGCACCTGCTCGAACTGGCGACGCCGGGACTGTGGCCAGGCTATTAGGATTTCCCGTAGACCGGCACGATGCCGCCGCGGGTGACGCGGTTTTCCGGGGAGGCGAGAAACAGAATCGTTGCCGCGACCTCGTCGACCTTCGGCCACAGGCTGAAATCGGCTTTCGGCATGGCCTGACGATTGGCCGGCGTGTCCATGGTCGAAGGCGCCACCGCGTTGACGAGAATGCCGTCCTTGACAACCTCCTCGGCGAGCGCGGCCGTGAGCGCGGCCACGGCGGCTTTGCTCGCGGTGTAGGCGACCATGCCGGCGCCGGTTCGCCATTCGAGCCCGGGCCGCGCGGCGACGTTGACGATGCGTCCGTTTTTGGCCGTGGTCATGGTTTTAATGGCGGCGCGGCAGCAGAGCAGGCAGCTGATGAAATTCATGTCGATCTGTTGCCGCAGCGTTGGCAGGGTCGCTTCTCGGAGCGATCCGGCGGCAAAACCGCCGGCGATATGAATCGATGCCCACGGCGAGGCGATACTGTCGTAAAGGCGCGCAATCGCTGTCTCATCGGCGAGGTTGCCGGCGACCGTGAGCCGGACCTGTTTGTGGTCGCGCAGCCGGAAGCGTTGTGCCTCAGCCTCATCGAAGCACGGCACATGGCACACGGCACCGGATGCGATCAGCGCCTCGACCACAGCCGTGCCGAGCGCGCCGGCGCCCCCGGTGATCACCACGTGACGATCGCGGAAATCCATAACGCGCCTCCTGATGCGTGTTTCGCGACGACATCATCGCCGATCCGTAGACCGAGGCAAGACCATTGCATTGCTGGTCGGCGCTGACAGCGGATTTGATATCCTTGCGGGGAAAGGAGAATCAGTGGCCGTTTCTGACCGACGACTTTGCGCGCAGGCTCGTCGGCGTTTACGGTACACGCGTCGAAAACGTACTCGGTAAGGCCAGTCAGCTCCACGATCTCGGCATCCGCTTCGGTGCCGATCTTACTGCTGCGGAAGTGCGCTATCTGATGACGAAAGAGTGGGCGCGGACGGCCGAAGACGTGCTCTGGCGCCGCTCCAAGCTCGGCGTGCGTTTTTCGGAAGATGAGCGGAGTGCGCTCGAACAGTTCATGGCGCGGCCGAATGGCTGATGCGCCGGCCTCGGACCGCGGGCGCCTTGTTAACCGAACGCTCACCACGTCGGCAGGAACGAGCGCCTCAGCACCAAAAGCACGCCAATTTGGGGGTAATTTTACCGACCCGCAAGCCGTCCCATGATCTGATGGCCCCCGCGCCGGCTCGACGGCTGTGGAACCGCCAAGGCATTCATGCCCCCCAAGCTGTCCAAGAAAGAGATTACCGACCTCATTGCCGGGCTTTGTATTCTCGTCGTCGATGATAACCAGTACATGCGCAAGACGGTGCGTAATCTGCTGGTCAATTGCGGCATCAAGGATATTTATGAAGCGTCTGACGGCATCTCCGCCCTCGACACCATTCGCACCGTCAGCCCCGACGTCGTGATCCTCGACTGGGAAATGCCGCTGTTGAGCGGCGCCGAGCTGGTGCGCATCGTGCGGTCGCCGGGCGTGTTTCCAGTGCCGAACGTGCCGATCATTATGCTCAGCGGGCACGGCGAGCGCTGGCGGGTTGTTGAAGCCGTGCGGCTCGGCGTCAACGAGTATCTCGTCAAACCGGTTTCGGCGAAGTCGCTCTACGACCGGCTGGTCGCGATCATCACGCAGCCGCGGCCTGTGGTTCAATTGGGCGATTACTACGGTCCCGAGCCCCGCAAACTTGCCGGCGAGGGCGGCGACGACACGCTACTGACGTCACTCTCCGGAGCAGTGGCGGAATGACATCCCGCCGCGGGCGTTGCGCGGGTCCCGAGCGGTCGCCGCCTCGTTTGTTCGCTCGCTCCGAATAGCCTTACAAAACTCTTGCAGTTTCGCCCCCGCTGCGGCTGTTTGGGGGGATGCACAGCGTCGGATCGAAGCGAGATTTTGCGCCATGGACCGATCCGAAGGCGCGTCCGGTGCTGCGCATCGAAAACCTGACCAAGCGCTTCGGCGGTGTCGCGGTCGTCGATCATCTGTCGCTTGATATTTATGACGGTGAGTTCTTCGCTTTGCTCGGTCCTTCGGGTTGCGGCAAGACCACGTTGTTGCGTCTGATCGCGGGCTTCGAACGGCCAAACTCGGGCCGTATGCTGCTCGACGGGATCGATCTCGCGGCCGTGCCGCCGCATCGCCGCCCCGTCAACATGATGTTCCAAAGCTACGCGCTGTTTCCGCACCTTAGCGTCGTGGCCAACATCAGCTTCGGCCTCAAGCAGGAGGGCTTGCCTAACGAGGAGATCAGGCGGCGCGTGGCCGACATGCTCGCTTTGGTCAAACTCGAAAGTTTCGGTGACCGCAAGCCGCACCAGCTGTCCGGTGGCCAGCGCCAACGGGTCGCGCTGGCCCGCTCGCTGGTGAAGCGGCCGCGGGTTTTGTTGCTCGATGAACCGATGGCGGCGCTCGACAAGAAATTACGCGGTGAAACGCAGTTCGAATTGATGGAACTGCAGCGCAAGCTCGGGCTCACCTTCATCATCGTCACCCACGACCAGAGCGAAGCGATGACGGTCGCCGACCGCATCGCCGTGATGAATCGCGGCCGGCTGATGCAGGTCGCGC
>JBAUGC010000779.1:0-3414 GCA_049679485.1 Xanthobacteraceae bacterium | reverse complement strand
CCGCGTCATGTGACTTAGCTCCCGAAAATGACGCGCCGGAAGCGGCTCATGGCGACAGCGAAGTACACTGAGCCAATGATCAGCATTGCCAGCAGCGGACGCCAGACCAGCGAAATATCGGCGCCACGAAACAGCACCGCCTGAGCGAAGGCCACGAAATGCGGCGTCGGGCTGATCGTCTTCATGACATATTGCAGCCAGACCGGCATGCTCTCCATTGGAGTGCTGCTGCCCGAAAGCAGTTGCGTGACGATCAGCACCGGCATGGCGAGCAAACCGAACTGGCCCATCGTCGTCGACAGTGTGCCGAGCAGGATGCCGAGAGCGGCCACCACCAGAGCGTAGAGCGCCGCGCCCAGCAGGAATAATGCAATCGACCCCGCGATCGGCGCGCCAATCCACAGATGGACGACAAATTCGAGCGACAGCATCGCCGCCACTAGAATAACCAGACCGTTGGCGAACATTTTCGCCAGCATGATCTCGGCGGGCACGACGGGCATGACCAACAGGTGTTCCACCGTGCCTTGCTCGCGCTCGCGGATCAGCGCAGCGCCGGTCAGGATTACGGTCAGGAGTGTGATCTGATTGATCACCTGGGTCATCGCCGAGAACCAGGACGTCCTGAGGTTTGGATTGAATTTCGCGCGGACGACAAGATTGATAGGATCGCTTAACGGATCCCCGCGTTTGGAGATGAAATTCTGCACCTCATTGAATATCGCAGTCCTGAGATAGCTGGCGCCGTTGCCGGCCTGGGCCACCGCAGTCGCGTCGACGTTGATTTGGACCTCGGTCTTTCGCTGGGCGAGCACATTGGCCTGGAAATTGGGAGGAATCTCGACGGCGAACAGCAGTTCGCCTTGGTCCATTTTCGCGTCGATCTCGGACGCCCTGATGTGCACGGCGCGCTGGAATGTCGGCGGAGCCAGCCCTTCGGCAATCTCTCTCGACAGGTCCGAACCGTCCTCGTCCACGATCCCGACCGAGAGATTGGTCGCCTCGGTCACAGCGCCGGTCGCGACGGTGTTGACCGAAATGCTGAAGGCATAGGCGACAAGCACAAGCATTGTCGGGTCCGCCCGGATACTCCTCAGTTCCTTGATCACGAGGCGCAGGATGTTGAAAATATGATCGCGCAGCGTGAGCGTTCTTGCCTTGGCCAGTTGTGGACCGGCTTCGGTGTGGGGCGAGGACACGTTACGCCTCCTGCTTGCGAAGGAGCACGAGCGACAGGACAAGATAGGCCAGCGCGATGATCGCGATTGCCGCGATATTTCGCCAAAGGTCGGGCATGCCGAGCGCCTTGGCAAAAACCCCGACGGTGACCGGCTGGTACCAGGCCGATGGAAAAGTCAGGCCGAGAATTTTCGCTCCGCCGGAGAGGGAAGAAACCGGCGCGAACAGTCCCGAGAAATTCACGGCGGGCACAAACGAAAGGATCGCGGTCGCAAACACCGCCGCAACCTGCGTGCGGGTGAAGGACGAAATCAACTGGCCGAAACCGGTTGTCGACACGACGTAGACGATTGTTCCGATCAGCAGCGTGAGAAACGAGCCCTTGATCGGCACGGCGAACAGGAAAATCGCCATCAAGAACAAGAAAACGAAATTCACCATGGCGACCCCGGCGTAGGGGAGCTGCTTGCCGAGCAGGAACTCGAGCCTGGTAATGGGAGTGGAGCGGAAATTGGCGATGGAGCCGGTTTCCTTCTCGCGCACCACCGCGATCGCCGACATGATGGCGGGGATCAGACATAGCATCAGCATGAATACGCTCGGCACCATGGCGTTGACGCTGAGAAAGGCCTGGTTGTAGCGAAAGCGAGTCTGGATATCGCCGTCGTTCCAGGCATTCGGGCTTCCGGCGCGCCGCAACTGCTTCTGGAGTTCTTCGCCCTGCTTCCTGACGACGCCGGTGACATAACTTCTCGAGGTTTCCCCGCGGAACGTCATGGCGCCGTCGACCGACGCATCGACCTCGGGCCGCGAGCCGTTCAGCAAATCGCGGCCAAACCCGCTGGGGATTTCGACGACGATTTGGGTGTTGCCGCTTCTCAACCGCCGCTCTCCCTCGGCTGCTGAGGTGATTGGCGGCTGCATCGAGAAATATCGGGAGCCGGAAAAGCCATCGAGCAGTTGCCGGCTTTCCGGCGTGTTGTCCTGATCGAACGCCGCCGTCTGCAGGTTCTCGATATCGAAGGAGATGCCGTAGCCGAAGGCCAGCATCAGGATGATGGGGCCAAAGACGGCGAAGGCCAGCCGAATCGGATCGCGCAACAGCTCAACGGTCTCGCGGCGCGCATATGCCCACAAGCGGGCCAAATCGAAACGCTTCGGTATCCGCACCGCTGCCGCCTCGGCGGGTACCGCCGTCGGCACCGGAGCCTCGACTTTCTTCGAACGGTCAATTCCCGCTGCGTCAGCGAGATAGCCAACGAAAGTGTCTTCCAGCGAGTCGCTGCCGCGCTCCTTGACCAGCTCAAGCGGCGCGCCGACCGCCAGCACCTTGCCAGCATGCATGAGGGAGATGCGGTCGCATCGCTCGGCCTCGTTCATGAAGTGGGTTGAAAGAAAGATCGTGACGCTGTCGTCGCGGGAGAGATCGATCAATGTGCGCCAAAACGCGTCGCGCGCGATCGGATCGACGCCCGAAGTCGGCTCGTCAAGGATGAGAATGGCCGGCTCGTGCAGCACCGCCACCGCGAGCTGAAGCCGCTGCTTGATGCCGAGCGGCAGGCTCTCGGGTTTCGCGTTGGCGACAGTTGCAAGGTCGTAGCGTTTCAGAAGCTCCTGGATGCGGCCTTCGACCTTATCGGGGGGCAAGTGATAAAGCTGAGCGTGCAGATCGAGATTCTGTCGTACCGTGAGCTCGCCATAGAGAGAGAACGCCTGTGTCATGTAACCAACGTTGCGGCGCATCTCCATGTCGTTCGAGCCCATTGGGCTGCCGAAGAGCTTCGCCCAGCCCTCCGTAGCGGGCAGGAACCCGGTCAACATCTTCATCGTGGTCGATTTGCCGCAACCGTTGGAGCCGAGGAAGCCGAAGATTTCGCCGGGCGCGATCTTGAAGTTGACGTGATCCACGGCAACGAAATCGCCGAACCGCCGCGTCAGTCCCTCGGCCTCGATCGCCGGCACTTCGTCCGCAGAAGCAACCCGCAGCCGCACGATCACCTTTTGATGAAGCGCACGCTTTTCCTCCGGCATCAATGCGATAAACGCTTCGTCGAGCGTCGGTTCTCCCGTTCGTTCCAGTAGTTCCTTCAGCGTGCCATCAGCGATGATCTTTCCGTCATCCATCGCCATCAGCCAGTCGAAGCGCTGCGCTTCGTCCATATAGGCCGTCGCCACCACGACACTCATTTGCGGCCGACGCGCTCTGATCGTGTTGATGAGGTCCCAGAATTGGCC
>JBAUGC010000778.1:0-3698 GCA_049679485.1 Xanthobacteraceae bacterium | reverse complement strand
CATCTCGATGAAGTGCGCGCGGCGGCGCTTCAGGCCAAGGCCTCCGCGCCGCGGAAACCTCTCGACCAGGTCACACTGCACAGCCCGATCACCTGTCCGACCAAGATCATGGCCGCGCCGGCGAATTATCGGCTTCATGTGGAGATCGATGCACGGGACCCCGGCGTCCATCAGGGCAAGCACCACCTCGAGATTGCCGGAGTCGAGCGGCCGGTCGAGAAGTTCGGCTTGTTCCTGAAAGCAAACTCCGCGATCGTCGGGCCCGCCGAAGGCGTGGCGCTGCATTGGCTCGATCGCCGCAACGACCATGAAGTAGAATTGTCCATTGTGATCGGTCGCAAGGGAAAGAACATCCCGGCGGCGCGCGCGCTTGAATATGTTGCGGGTTACATGGTCGGTCTCGACATCGTGGTCCGTGGCACGGAAGACCGGAGCTATCGCAAGTCGGCCGACAGCTACGCGGTGTTCGGTCCCTGGCTGACTACCGCGGACGAGATCGCCGATCCGCAAAACCTGACCTTCTGGCTTGAGGTCAACGGCCGGCTGCAGCAGCGCTCCTCGAGTGGGGCCATGACGGTCAAGATCGACGAACTCATCGAGATCGCCTCGCGCGTCTACACGCTTTATCCCGGCGACATCATCATGACCGGAAGCCCCGAGGGCGTCAGCGCGCTCAAGCCCGGCGACCGGCTGCGGGCCGGCTGCGAGAAAATTGGCGAGATGACCCTTGATGTGCGGGCGGCTTAAATGATGCAAACGCCGCTATCGTCCTAGTTAGCCAAGCCGAACACGGTTTGTGGCGCGGCGAAACCAGCGACCGTGTGTTCACCCAAGCGCCGGAATTCTCCCTGGAAGTGAGCGGCAAAATCTGCGGACGCAACGACGGTTTCACCGAGCTTGGATGCGACCTTCTCGAGCCGCGCCGCCAAGTTCACTGCCGGGCCGATACAGGTAAAGTCGAGACGGTTGCCGCCGCCGATATTGCCGTACATCACTTCGCCGACGTGCAGTGCAAGCCCGAAGCGGATCGGCTCGTCGCTCTCGCTATCGCGCGGCAGTTCGGCGACACGTTTTCGCACATCGAGCGCGCCGGACAACGCGCGGCGGCACACCGCGCCAGCGTCATTCTCGCCGGCGATCGGGAAAATTGCCAGCAGGCCATCGCCCATGAATTTCAGCACCTCGCCGCCGTGTTCCGTGATCGCCGGCACCTGGCATTCGAAATAGCGGTTCAGCCGATCGATCAGCGCCTGTGGCGGCAATTGCTCCGACAGGGTGGTAAATCCGCGCATATCCGACAGCCAGATCGCGGCGCGGATCGCTTCCACATAACCGCGGCGGATCTTCCCGGACAGAATCCGCTCGCCGGTCTGGTGTCCGACATAAGTGTCGATCAGATTTCCGGCCGTGCGCCGCAACGCGCGGATTTCCGCAACCCGCGCCAATGGCGCAATGACCGCTTCGAGATCGGCAAACTGTTTGGACGTGAACCCGCCCGGCTGTTGCGTAGACCACGTCGCCACATGGATCGTGCCATCGGTGAACGTCAACGGGAACGCGGCGTAGTCGGTCGCGCCTTCGGCGCGAATATCGTGCAGGATCGCAAAGTCCATCGGGCAATCAGGATCCGCGAGGCGCCGCCGGAGCGGCTCGCGGTTCGCGTAGACGGTCGTGAACGGGCTCTTGCGATAATCGTCCGTTTCCATGATGGCGAACAGCGCGTCCGAAGTCGTCACGCCCGAACTGGCCTGCCACAGGAATCTGCGGCCCATGATGTCGGGATGGAGCGTCGTGACAAAAACGGCGACCCGCCAGAGCGGTATGCCGGATTCGACCATCCGCTGGCACAATTCCGCCAGCACGTCATCGGAATTGGCGCCGGAGAGCGCGCCGCCGGCAAGCCAATCGAGCGTCGATCGAATATCCTTCATCGCCGCTTATGCCTTGGCGCTCGGCCGCGCCGACACCAGTGCATGCCAGCGCCGCAGGTGACCGCACGTTTCGGGAACCGACAGCTTGACCCAACGCGCAAAGTCGACCGCAATCAACGTCGTGATGTCGGCGACACTGTAGCGCGCCCCGGCGACGAACTCGTTGTGCGCCAGACGCGCGTCCATCTGGTCGAAGAACCGCATGATGCGGAGGCGCCCGCGCTCGGCCAGCGCGGGAATCTGCTCGTAATCGTCAGGTCCAGGCAGCGCGCGTCCCTTGAGACCCGGCGTTGCGTTACGCAACGCGTCCATGCCGGCATAAAGGCCATTGCACTCCGCCGTGCGCTGCCACGTGGCGATGATCGCTTTTTCTTCGGCGCTGTCGCCCATCAGCGACGGAAGCGGCTGGATCGCCTCGAAGTAAATACAGATGCCGATCGCGTCTGTGATCCGGGTGCCGTTGTCGAGTTCGAGGACCGGCACTGTTGCGTCGGGATTGATGGCGCGAAATTCGGGCATCAGCTGCTCGTTGTTGCGCAGGTCGACCTGCACCGTCGGCACGCTGATGCCTTTCTCGGCGAGAAAAATGCGGACGCGGCGCGGGCTAGGAGCGGTCGTGCAATCGTAGAACTTCATGTCGCCTATCCTTGAGCGGAACGCGTCCGCCGCGCGATCAGAAGAACGGCAGGTGCGGATCGCGCGGCAGGCCGAATTCCATGCGGCCGAAATGGGAAAAATTCTGTTCCGGGCTCAGCGCCACATGCATGGCGGCGAAATGAATGTCGCGCCAGGCGCGCTGGATCGGATGCGAAGCGGCAAAGCCCGCAGTGCCACTCATGGCCAAGAGCGTGTCGATGACGCCGACGCAATACTCCGCGACGCGCGCGCAGTCGCGCATCGTGCGTGCGCGCACGTTCAGTGACGGCGGCACCGGCGCTTGCGCCGCGTCGATCGCACGGCGCAGCAGGAGGTCTGCGGCATCGAGATCGGCGGCGGCCCGGGCCGTGCGCACTTGGATACTGGTAACTTCGGCAATAGCCGCCGCGCCGCGGCTGGCGCGCCGGCTCTTGGTCCAGTCGCGAAACATCTCGTAGGCGCCTTGTGCCGCGCCGAGCATCGGCATCGTAAAGGTCAGCGGCGCGTAGCTGATCCACGGCGCGCGGTAGATCGGGTGCGAGTGCAGCTTGCCGCCCGGCGTTTTGCCTTCGCGCGCGTCGGACACTGCGAGCGAGTGACTTTCAGGAACGAATACGTCGTCGCACACGATGGTGTTGCTGCCGGTCGCCCGCATGGCGCTGGTGAACCAAGTATCCTTGACCGTGAAATCGTTCGGCCCGATCAAAAAGAACTTTGCTTCCACGCCGCCACCGGGGCCCTCGACCAGACAGCCGACCATGACCCATTTGCTGTGATTGACGCCGCTGGCGAACGGAAACTCGCCGGAAATGCGGCAGCCGCCCTCCACCGGCACCACGCGGCCCGAGGGCTGGATCGAAGCTGCGATCGAGACGTCGATCCCGTCAGCCCAGACCGCTTGCTGCGCCGTTTCGGGAAACTGGCTGACGTAATGCGGATGATGAATCATCAGACCGGCGCACCAGCCGTGCGAGGCATCGGCCTTGGAAATCTCGCGCACGACCTCGAACCAGGTGTCGAGGCCTAGTCCGTATCCGCCGAACCGGGGCGGGATGAGAATGCGGGTAATGCCGGCGCCGACAAGCGCGTCGACGGATTCCGGAGGCAAAGTGCGCGCCTCCTCAGCCGCCA
>JBAUGC010000777.1:0-26060 GCA_049679485.1 Xanthobacteraceae bacterium | reverse complement strand
CTATATAGGAGCTAATTCACCGCGGCAAATAGCAGAATATTTCACTATTTGCCAGCCCAAAGGAGAAGAAACGTGCGATTGAACCACGCAATCGAGAAACGTCCGTCTCCGCAGGCCGAAGTGCGCGTACAGGCCTGGAAAGGGCTACGACAAATGTCCGGTCGCAATCGCCGCGACTTTCGAGGGATCTGCGGGCGACGCTTGCCCGCGCCAGACCACGTGCATGTCGGGCCGCAACAAGATTAGATCGTAGCCATAAACATCCCGGGCGACGGAATCGGGCACGTCGAGCACGCTCACCGGCGCGCCGTAGGATTGGATGGCTTTTTCAAGACCGCTCGTATCCGCCTGGGTGCCGCCGAGCTTGAGGACGGTGTAGCCATCGGGAATGCGATCCTGCATGGGCGCGCCGTCGTCGAGCCAGACGTGCGGCAGCCGGGCACCCGGCCAGGTGGTCGGCTGATACTCGCGAAACAGATGCTCGGGCCCGCCCGGCACATTGCAGACAATCGGCGAATCTACGTAGCGGTAACCGAGCTCGGCGCCGATCATCTCGTTGCTCTTGCGCTGTTCGACGTCGGCGACGGCGCTCAGATTTCGTCGTGCCTCCTCGCCCGCAGGCGTGTCGTCGCGAATATTGGAGCGCCACATCGAACGCCACTTGCGGCGACCGATTGTTGCGTAGCGCGAAGCGCCGACGTTGCGATCCCCAATCTGACGCCGCTCAATTTCGTACGATTTAAGGAGATTCGACCCTCCCCAACCGCGCAGCGTTGCAGCAAGCTTCCAGGAAAGATCGATGGCATCGCCGACACCGGAGTTCATGCCGAGCCCGCCGGTCGGGATCACCAGATGGACTGCGTCGCCGGCAAGGAACACCCGATCCTTGCCGTAACGCTCAGCGAGCAACAGATTCTGGCGCCACGGGGCACAGGACAGCCTCTCATATTTGACCGGAACACCGACGGTTCGTAAGAACGCCACGTCCATCTCATCGTCAGTGTCCACGACTGAATGCAGCGTCCAGTGCCTGGTCGAATCCTGCATGATCAGGAACGTGGCTCTATCGTCGGCCACGTGATAGTGACGGCCCCGGCCCGGGCCATTGCCGATCGGCAGTTGGTCAACGAGCTGGTCACAGCGGTAAAGCGCCTGCCGTAACTCCAGCAAGTTGCCTTCGCCCGCCAACTCGATTCCAAGTTCCCGTCGCACCGCGCTCGAGCCGCCGTCGCAGCCGACGAGGTAAGCGGCACGAATGCTCTGCGCGCTACCGTCACTGTTGCGCACCTGCGCCGTTACACCCGCACCGTCCTGCTCCAGCGACACGAACTCGCAGCCGAACCGGACCGTGACAGACGGAAGCGTCTCGGCAACGGATTTCAGCAGCGGCTCAAGCGTATATTGCGAAATGAGCTGATACGGCTCGAGCGGGAGGCTTCCATCGTTGGTCGCACGCGAGCGCGCCTGCGCTTCCGTGACCGACGGGTAGGACAGATGAAGTAGAGGCGCTTTGTCCAGGGCCAGAACGATATAGACGTCCATTGGCCAGTCGGAACGCAATCCGGCGGCGCGAATTTGCTGGGACAGCCCCATGCGGCGATAGATTTCCATGGTGCGGGCGTTGACCCGCTCCATCTTCGGCAGAAAAGCCGGGCGCTCCTTCTGCTCGACAATCGTGCACTTGATGCCGCGCCGGCCGAGATCGATGCCGAGCGTAAGTCCCGTGGGTCCAGCACCGACAATCAGAACTTCGCTGTCCATCGCGGCTTCGATCAAACCTCCGGGGACGGCCCGCACCATCCCGGCAGGTAGTTCGCCGCACTGCTTTTGGCCAACTGCAGCGCCTGTTCGATCGCGCGATCGAAGTTGCGCTCGACGGTCTGCCGTTTGACGCGCCGGCGCAGAAAGTCCGCCCACAAGAATTCGCTGTACGGCGTCGTGTCTTTGGCGAAGCCGCCGGCGCGGCGCAATTCGCCGGCCAGCGACCGGAACGGATCGTCGATCAGATCCGACAATTTCTTTGGGATGTCGCGATAGTGACGCCGCCGGCCATCGGCATCGTACGGGTGCATCCAGTTGCGATTATCCATCACCGTCCAGAACATATCGCGATCGAGCGCACTGAGATCGAACAGGACGGTCACGACCATATCCTTGACCCCCTCCTCGTGAAGAGCGCGCGCCAGATGATGATGGTCGATGACGTAGTGCCGCGATTTTGGGCCGAGGATTACCGGGATGATATGCCGGCCGAGAAATTTTCCGCCTTTGGTCATTCCCGTTTCGCGCCAGCGTTTCTGCTTTGCCAGCACTTCGCGCATGCCGACCGTGATCTGCGTCGGACGGAGATCCACGATGGCGACCGTCGCCACCACCGGCTCGCGAATTCGGTTCATATTAGTTCGTCGACGCGTTGACCGCGCCGCTCAATTTCTCCATCAGGCCGACAATATCCTTGCGCATCGTCGCCAGCTTGGAAAACTGCTCGGTAAGGTTTGACACGCGGTCCTCCAGCTCCCGCTTGGTCTCACTGAATTTCTTGACCCGTTCAGCGAGACTGCCGTCGTCATCGTCCTCAATCTGTCTGATCTTCATGAACAGACGGTCGCGAAGCTCGCGCAATTCTCCAATCACGTGAACAACGCCGCTCCCATCCGCTTCCAGCGGAACAAGCCGCGATTGAACTTCGCCGAGCTTTGACCTGAGCTGTGTGAAGGCAACTGCGCGCCGCTCAATTTCACCGAGGTGCGCCTGGGTCGTCTCGATGAAGGTTGCAAGCTCCGCGACCCGCGCATCGATGTCGGCCTCGTCATCCTGTTTTGCCTTATCCGACAGCATGTCGAGTGCGCGATCGAAGTTGGCGAAGAGACCTTCGATATCCTTGCGCAGCGATCCCAATTTGTTGAACTGCGCGTTGAGCTGGACAAGCCGCTCGTCGAGCGACTTCTTGTGATCCGCAAGGGTCTGCACGCGGTCGGCAAGCGGACCTTGTGGCGTCTGCTCGATCGCGGCAATCTCGTCGGCGAGCTGGTCGCGCGTGGTGTTGAGCTCCTTGAGGCGGCCGGCGACACCGTCCTCGGCAGCCAAATAAGGGGCGAGCCGCGATTGCAACTCGGTGTAATCCTCCTGCAGGCCGGCGAGCGTTTTTGACGCGCGTTCGATAGCCTCGCAGCGGTCGTGGCTTTGCCTGACGAATTCCATCATTTTCTTCAGATTGATATCGAGCGCGACCGCGTCATCACCACTCGCGATTTCGGCCAAGGTGTGATCGATATCGATTTGCCTGGTGTCGAGCTCGGCGAAAAGCTGTTCGATCGAGCGCCGTTTTTCCAGAACCGGCGCGAGCCGCTTCTGCAGGCTCTGCTGCTGAGTACGGATCTCTTCGATACGCGAGGTCAGATCGCCGACCTGGTTGCGGCCCTTTTGGATTTGCGCCACGCGCTCGGCCTCAACGAGCCGCTGATTGAGCGCGTTCATCGCGTCTTCCGGATCGGTACGGGCAAGATGAGACACTGCCGCTTCGGTTTCAACCTGCGACTTCACCAGCGTCTTGACCCCTTGCCGGACGCCGTCGAGGCGCATTTCAAGGGCGCGCGCCGCCTGGCGTTGCCGCACCAGCGTTTCCCCCAGCCAGACCGCGGCTGGAACCAGTACGAGCGGAACGATGACGACGATGATCCATGCAAGCTTGGCAAGAAGCGTCTGCGACGCAAATGCGTCCACGACTACGCTCGCTTCGTGCCCTTCCGCCAGGATTAAAAAGGCCAAGGCCAGGACGAAGAGAGCGGCGCAAACAGCCGCAACATTGCGTACGGAAAAGTAAGTCACCCGGGAACCTCACTAAATTTCTTGTTTGGTACGACAGGAGACCGCAGGGCACAAGTGTGGGTACTCAGCACATGCCGACGCGACCGGTGCCGGCGCCGATTACTAGCAAATTGCATCTATTATGAGAACGCGTGGACAACAGCAGGGCGGCACGGTATTGGGTAACAGCGAGTTGATGTGGCGCTATTGACGCTAGGAGCCCGTGTCACACGCCTTCATGAGACGCATCAGCAAACCACCGCGCGCCGGCACCGCGCTGTTGGTCCCGTTTGCGGCTGTGCTGATGTTTGCCGGCTCGTATACCGCCCAGGGCCAGGAACCCCTCCCCGCAGCGTCCAAGCCTGCCAATTGTGATCGCGGGGCGTTCCGCGTCGTCGTCGACGTCGGCCACACCGTCGGGAAGCCCGGCGCCGACAGCGCCCGCGGCACGACCGAGTTCAGCTTCAATCTCCGTCTCGCCGACGAAGTGCAGCAAGCGCTCGTCACTGCCGGTTTCGAAAAAACTGTGCGGCTTATCACCCAAGCCGCCCCCGTTCGTGGCTTGCTCGAACGCGCCGAACGAGCCAACGGCATGCACGCCGATCTCTTCATCTCAATCCATCACGATTCCGTGCCGGATAACCTGCTCGAGACCTGGGAATATGAGGGACAGCAGAGATCCTTCAGCGATCGCTTCAAGGGCTACGCACTGTTTATCTCAAACGAAAACGGCAACCGCAAAGGCAGCCTCGAGTTCGGTCATTTCTTGGGCGAGGAACTCCAGGCGCGCGGCTTGCAGTACACGCCCCATTACACGTTGCCGCTGATGGGCCGTCGCCGCCACGAACTGCTTGACGCGGAAGCGGGCGTCTACCGCTATGATCAGCTGGTGGTGCTGCGGAAGACCCTCATGCCGGCGGTACTGATGGAAGCCGGATCCATCATCAATCGCGACGAGGAACTGGAACTGGCAACGCCCGAACGCCGCGCAGCTACCAGTGCCGCCGTTGCGGCAGCAGTCGAAGATTTCTGCGCCACACGGTCTCACCCAAACCACTACCTCCAAGCCAAGCAGCCGCGCACTCGGGTGCGGCCGCACCGCCAAGCCGCAGCAGTGCCGATGCCGCCGCGCCCTGACCTTCAGAATGGCGAAAAATAATTCTGTCGCTGGGGAATAAACCACCGCCTCGGTCAGTCTCCTCCTCGGAAGCCGCACAACCCCAACATCGCGGCGTCGGAAGTGGCCTTACGCCACGACCAAACGAAATGGAGACTCAAAGTGTTGACCCTGAAACATAACGTCGTTGCGGCGATCGCCGCGGGCTTGTTTTCGCTGCCCCTAATGTCGGGGGCACAGGCCAAGGAAGCCAAAGCAGCGCCGGCTGCACACAAAGCGATCTACAATACCACTCGGATGCCCTCCACGGCGCCCCAGACAGCCAACGAGGGCTTAAACCAAAAAGATTTCGCGCTGCCGTTTGCTCCAGACTACCACGGCTCCAACGGCGGGTGAGCCTCAAAGAGTCTGAACTCAGGAAAGCGTCACTATATCGATAACCCCCGCGCCTTGGCGCGGGGGTTATCGGCGCGCGTGATTGCGCTGCGCAGAGCTGCATTCCGAGTTAGCTTTTGGCCCATAGTTCAGCCCTCCAAAAAAATCTCACATCCCCGGGAATAAACCGCCGCCCTGCCCGATCTCGTCTTTGAAAGCCGCGATGGCTCAAAGGAGAGAAGCAATGCGATCGTTCGACCGTCACGATGGGTTAAGCAGGCGCAAGGCGCTCGAGTGCATGATCTGGGCCGGCACTGGCGTCCTCTGGACTATTTCCGGCGGGGTGCCCAGTTCGCTCGGGCTGATTGACCAGGCGGTGGCGCAGGAAGCGCGGGGCCTGACGTTTCTGCAGATCAGCGACAGCCATGTCGGCTTTGACAAGCCCGCAAACCCCAATGCCCGCGGCACGCTCGAGGAGGCCATCGGCAGGATCAACGCCATGCCGGCCAAGCCGGCCTTCATGATCCACACCGGCGACATCAGTCATCTGTCCAAAGTGTCTGAGTTCGACGATGCCGACCGCATCATCTCCCAGGCCCGGCTCGACGTACATTACGTTCCCGGCGAGCACGACTTTCTCGACGAAGAGCTAAAGCTCTATCGCGAACGCTACGGCCGCGGCACCAAGGGAGCCGGCTGGTACAGCTTCGATGCCGGCGGCGTCCACTTCATCGGTCTCGTCAATGTCGTCGACCTCAAGGCCGGCGGCCTTGGCAATCTCGGTGCCGAGCAGCTGACGTGGCTTGAGGCCGATGTGAACGGTCGCTCGGCGTCGACGCCGATTGTCGTCTTTGCTCACATCCCGCTGTGGACCGTTTATCCGGAATGGGGTTGGGGCACCGAAGATGGCGGCCGCGCCCTTGAACTGCTCAAGCGCTTCGGATCGGTGACCGTCCTTAATGGCCACATCCACCAAGTCATGCAGAAAGTGGAAGGCAACGTCACGTTCCACACCGCCCGTTCGACCGCGTTTCCGCAGCCAGCGCCCGGCTCGGCTCCCTCGCCCGGCCCGATGAAAGTCGCCGATGACAAGCTCCGCACGCTGCTCGGAACCGCGAGCATCACCTTCAAACGAGGCGCCGAGCGGCTGGCAATCATCGACACGCCATTACAGGGCTGAGGAGCAAGAGACATGAGAACGGCAATGCTCGCGGGTGCGCTGGGCGCCGTTGTCGGCGCTGCGCTCGCCGCAGGTGTCCTGGCGGCAGAGGCGCAGAACCAAACCCAAGCCGTGGCTATCGACAACTTCACCTTCAATCCGCAAACCTTGACGGTGAAGGCCGGCACCACCGTTACCTGGACCAACAAGGACGACATCCCGCATGCGATCGCCGCCGTCGGCAAGCAGTTCAAATCGAAGGTGATGGACACCGACAACAGCTATTCCTTCACCTTTACGACGCCGGGAACCTACGCGTACTTCTGCTCGCTTCATCCGCATATGACGGGCACGATCGTGGTAGAAGCCGCAACGGGCGAAGCGGGGCATTGATGCCTGAAGGGCCGTGGCCTGGGTTGTTCAAGCCATCGTGGACGGGCACGGCGATATGGCGATTGATCGCGACATCGAAGACGACAAGGCGCGGCGTTTTCGCGACGCCGCGCTGCCGCATCTCGACGACGCCTTTACGCTGGCGCGCTATCTCAGGCGCAACACCGCGGACGCAGAGGACGCAGTGCAAGAATGTTATTTGCGCGCCTTGCGGCACTTCGACAGCTATCGGGGCCCCGCGACGAAGCCCTGGCTGCTGACGATTTTACGAAACGTCTGCAATGCCGAGTTCGCCCGGCGCGGCAAACAGGAAACGCTTACCGATTCTCCATCAGACGAAACCGAGGGGGAAGCGGCACAGGTCTGGCAGGAGCCCCAGGCTTCACCGGAGATGTCTCTGCTGCGGCAGCACGACGACGACAAGATTCGGCAGCTGGTCGCCGAACTGCCTGCGCAGTTTCGTGAAGTGGTCGTACTGCGTGAGATCAACGATCTGTCCTATCAAGAGATCGCGCAAGTCGCCGGCGTGCCGGTGGGAACGGTGATGTCGCGGCTCGCGCGCGCCCGTTCCATGCTGCGCTCGGCGTGGAACGCCGCGGAAGGAGTGATGCCGTGAATTGCGCCGAGTGCGAAGTCCTGCTGCACGCCCTGATTGACAACGAGCTCGACGCCGGCCACGCCCGCGACGTTGAGGCGCACATCGCCTCTTGTTCCGCCTGTGCCGAGCAGCTGCAAGCGTTCCGCGCGCTGCGTTCGGCGATGGCGCAGGCAAAACTGAAAGAAGCGGCACCCGCGACGTTGCGGGCACGGATCGAAGCGGGGTTGCCACAGCCGTCGGCGGAGATCATTACGCCGCGCCGATTTTCTCAACCGTCCCGACGGAACTTCTTCGGCGGCTTTGCCGCGGGCGCAGTGCTTTCGGGAGTCCTGGCGGCGAGCCTGATGCTGACTGTTTTCCACACCGACGACGAGCAGATAATCGGCAATGAGGCCGTGTCGGCGCATTTACGCTCGCTGCAGGCCGGCCATCTGACGGATGTTGAGACGAGCGAGCAGCACACGGTCAAGCCCTGGTTCAACGGCAAGCTCGACCTGGCGCCGCCGGTTATCGATCTTACCGCACAGGGCTTTACGCTGATTGGCGGCCGCCTCGATGAAATCAACGGCGAAACCGCGGCTGCGATCGTGTATCGCCGCCGCCAGCACATCATCAATTTGTTCGTGTCACGGCGCACGGATGCGGAACGCCGTGGTGAGCTCAGCGAAACGCGGCATGGCTTTAATGTCCGGCATTGGGCCGAGCAGGGTCTCGATTTTTGGGTCGTGAGCGACCTCAATGCCGGCGAACTCGATGAGTTTTGCCAAAAATTCAAGGCAGCCCTGCGTTTCCCGAGCCCGGCCTCGTGACTGGTTTCCGCAGCCATTAGCGGGTAAACCAAGCCTTAGAGGATGTGGAATACGCTGGCCTGCGCGGGGCAAGCGGAAAATGGCCTGGCGCTGCAATAACTGTCCCAGTCATGGATCAACGTACCGACAGCGAACGTCGTCAGGACACTGCGCCAAGCCGAGATACCCGACCGGCCACCGGCCAGGCGCCGAAGCCGCAGTCATGGGTCGACGGAATGCGCCGGCGGCGCCGCATGGTGCTGGTTATCACCGCCCTGATCATCGCCGGGATCGTCGCGGTCGTGGTCTGGTGGGTCAGCACTAGCGGCTATGAAAGCACCGACGATGCTTTCATCGATGCCCGCACGGTGTCGATCAGTTCGCAGGTCAGCGCGGCCATCGTCGACGTGCCGGTAACGGACAATCAGCTCGTCGAGGCGGGCGCTGTGCTCGTGCGTCTCGACGACCGCGACTACAAAGCCCAAGTCGATCAGGTTCACGCTCAAGTCGATCAGGCCTCCGCCAGCATTGGCAATATCGATGCTCAAATCGTCGCACAGCAATCGCGCATCGAAGAGGCCGACAAGCAGGCCATGCAGGCGCACGCGACGCTCACCTTCGCGCAACAGCAAAATGAACGCTACCAGACGCTGGTAAAAAACGGCGCAGCGACCGTCGAACAGGCACAACAATACGCGTCAGGGCTTTTACAAGGCGAAGCGACTTATGCGGCGGCTCAAGCCAACGCGGTCGCCACCAAAAAGCAGCTCCCAGTGCTAAAGGCGCAGCGCACCCTGGTCGAGGCACAACTCGAGCAAGCGCGCGCGGCCCTGGAGCAGGCAGAAACCAATCTGTCGCGCACCGTCATCACCGCACCGGTAGCTGGCCGGGTCGCGAGGCTGACCGCTACCAAAGGCAACTATGCCGCGGTCGGCCAAGCGCTGATCATGTTTGTGCCGCGCGACGTCTGGGTGACCGCAAATTTCAAGGAGACTCAGCTGGTGGCGCTGCGGCCGGGCCAACCGGTCGAGATCAGGATCGACGCCTACCCCGACCGGACATTCAAAGGCCACGTCGACAGCATTCAACCCGGCAGCGGCACGGCCTTCAGCCTGCTGCCGGCTGAGAACGCCACCGGCAACTACGTCAAAATCGTCCAGCGCGTGCCGGTCAAGATTGTATTCAACGAACAGCCCGATGTGCAGTTGGGGCCCGGCATGTCGGTCGTGCCGACCGTCACGACGAAATGAGCGATCAGCGCCAATTCTCCGGCCGGGAAAGCCGCTCGGCCGCGGGCGACCGCAGTCCTTGGCTAATCGCAATCGTGCTCTCCATCGCCACCTTCATGGTCGTGCTTGACACCGCGATTGCCAACGTGGCGCTGCGCTATATCGCCGGCAGCCTGGCAGTCAGCGTCGACGAAAGCACCTGGGTGGTCACGACCTATCTGATCGCCAACGCCGTCGTGCTGCCGGTGAGCGGCTGGCTGTCGAACGTGGTCGGCCGCAAGCGCTTCTACATGATCTGCGTTGCTCTGTTCACAATCGCCTCGCTGTTGTGCGGCTTGGCGTCGAGCCTTAACGCGCTCATTGTGTTTCGCATCCTGCAAGGCTTGGGCGGCGGCGGTATGCCGACCAGCGAGCAGGCCATGCTTGCGGATACGTTTACCCTGCGACAGCGCCCCCAGGCGTTCGCGATCTACGGAATTGCGGTCATCGTGGCGCCTACCGTAGGTCCCACCATCGGCGGCTGGATCACCGACAACTATTCATGGCACTGGATCTTCTTCATCAACGTGCCGTTCGGCATCGTCTCACTACTACTCGTGCAATGGCTGGTCGTTGAACCAGACGTGCTCGAGCGCGAGCGCGCGGAGCGCCTCGCCGGCGGACTAAAGATCGATTGGGTTGGATTTGCACTGATTGCGCTGACTTTCGGCAGTCTCGAGTTCGTACTCGACCGCGGGCAGATCGACGACTGGTTCCACTCGACGACCATCATCACCTTTGCGACCATCGCCGCGTGCTCGTTCATTTTCCTCGTCCCGTGGGAGCTGACCCGCGACGACCCGATTGTAGATCTGCGATTGCTCCTGCAGCGGCAGTTCGGCATGGCCTTTATCGTCATGTTCGCGGTTGGCGCCATCCTGTTCGGCTCGAACCAGATCACGCCGCAGCTGATGCAGACAAACTTTCCGTACACGGCGATGCTCTCCGGACTCGCCATGATGCCCGGCGGATTGGCGATGCTGGTCATGATGCCCCTTGTAGGGCAGCTTATCCCCCGCATGGAGCCGAAATACTGGATAGCCATCGGCTTCTCCATTATCGCGTTGGCGATGTGGTACTCGACTTCGCTCGTTCCCGACGCGAGCTTCGGCTACTTCGCGACCGTGCGGGTATTTCAGACCGTCGGTATGCCGTTTCTTTTCATACCGATCAATTCCGTCGCCTACACCGGGCTGCCGCCGCAAAAAACCAGCGAAGGCTCGGCGCTCATCAACGTCGCCCGTAATCTTGGCGGCAGCATCGGGGTGTCGCTCGCCAACACCGAACTGGTGCAACGCTCGCAATTTCATCAATCCCGGCTCGTCGAAAATCTGGTCCCGTCGTCGCCGGGATTTCAATCAACGCTGCACGGCCTCACCCAGTACTTCGCGCAGAGCGGATCGCCAGCCAACGCTCAGGGCCGCGCGATCGGCTATATCGCCCAGCTGGTCAGCAATCAGTCTGCGCTCATGGCCTATATCGATATCTTTTATAGCTGGTGCATTTTCGCCGTGGTACTCGTGCCGCTGGTACTCCTGCTGATCCGGCGGATAGGACCAGTCACGGGTCAGGCCGCGGCAGGGCACTGACGATTCTGGTTTGTGGGTTGCCGCCTGCGTCGTGGGCAGGGCCGATGAAAAATTGCGCCCTCGCCCGGACGAGCGCGGCGGCATCCGCAGGGCCAGGGGCAGGCGACGGGGGCCGCGCCCCCAACTGTGTGTGAGCCGGCATATTGAAAAGTCTTAATTGCGACACGCTCGTGCGCTGAAATATCTTTCGTGCAGTTGGTACGGCACCATTCTTGCTTGAGCTCGTTAGTGGAGGGGTAGTGGGGGGCGTGAAAGACCCCGGACGATGACACTGCCGGGAAGAAAGGAGTCGCCAATGTGTGACTTTAGCCTCCAAAGCGTGCGGTCGCGACCCGCAAAAGTCGGCGATAAGCTTGTTACGCGTGACTTCGGCACTGGTACACGCGGCTTTGCCGCCTCCGACGATGCCGGCATGGCGGTATGTTTGTTGCCGGGAACGGAGCTGGCATTCGCCGGTGAAGTTGCTTGCCTGCCGGCCGGCCTGCTCGGCTGGAAGACCAAGACGATCAATTACCAGACCGCCATCTTCCGCCAGGTCAACAAGGAAAAGTTGGCCGCGCATCACGACGCGCTCGAGTTTCCCGATGGGCGCACCGTGTTGTTGACGCTTCTGTGCGAGGGCCAAACGGCATCGGTACTGCAACTACCGGCTCAACCGAAGACCGAGGTCGAGGCACGCGAACAGGAACGGGTGGGTTTCATCGGCTGAGGCACTCGTCCTGCTGTGCTGCTAGAGTCCGCTGACTGAAGCGAGAAATAAGAAACCGGCCGCTGCTCGGCGGCCGGTGTTTTTTGTAACCGCTTAATCAGGCGCCGCCGCCAGGGACAAAGCAGCGGATATAAACTGTACCGTCATACGTGGTGTACCAGACGACCGCGTCGCCGGTCGGATTGCCTTCATCATTAACTACCGCCTCTGGCGGCACCACCATCCATTCGCCATTGATCGGCACCCAGTATTTACTCTCGCGCATATCGTAATCGGTAGGGTGGCCATCGGCGATGTCGCAGCAGCGAATTCCGGTGTGGGATTTCACGCCTTTGAACCAGGCGCGGACTTCAGGGGAGACATTGCCGAACTGACCATTGTCGTGCGCCAGGGCCGGCGTGCAAATAATCAGGGCGGCAAGGGCCATTCGCCAGCTTATATGGTTCTCCAAAACACTTGCACCACGCCGATCACACCGCCATCACGCCAACGGTACGGCGATTGCCGGCAACACCTTCATTCGCAATTCGGTTTCGGTGCGTGGCGCGGCCGTCTTTTGCTAATCGGCCTCGCTCGCAGCATTAAAACGCAGACTCTTTGGATTCGTTCCGGGCGTGGCCAGCTCCCGGAATAGCGCACTATGTCTGCCGTTCGCCATTCAGAAGCGGGATTGCGAACCGGAACGTCGATACCCGACCCAGCGTTTCTTGACGATCAAGGCTCTTCCGTTCCGGGATCGCGCCAGTTAGCGCCTTGCGCGCCCTAGAATCATTCGCCATGACAATTGCTACATAAAACTTACGCCGAATCCCCTCTTCAATGGCCGAAGATCCACCCCGCGCCGAAGCTGCCACCTCCTCCAGCGCGGCCGGTGCCGCGGCCAAGCCGCCGTCACGATCGCTGTTTCTGACGATCTTTCCCTCGATCATGCTGCCGATGTTCCTGGCGGTCGCAGACCAGACCATCGTGGCCACCGCGTTACCCGTCATCGCTGCGGATTTTGGCGAGGTCGAGCGCGTGTCGTGGGTGGTGGTGTCGTATCTGATTGCCAACACCATCGCCGCTCCGGTCTACGGGCGCCTGGGCGACTCGTTCGGCCGCCGAAACATGATGCTCATAGGGCTCATCATCTTCATGCTTGGATCGGTCCTCTGCGCACTCGCTCCGAACATGGAATTGCTGACCGCGGCACGCATCGTCCAGGGATTCGGCGGCGGCGGGTTGATGACCCTGTCGCAAGCGCTGGTAGGCGAAAGCGTTCCGCCTCGCGAGCGAGGTCGCTATCAGGGCTATCTTGCCGGGGTCGCAGTCAGCTCCAATACGTTTGGACCGGTAGCCGGTGGCTATCTCACCCAAGCCTTCGGCTGGCGGTCGATTTTTCTCATCAACGTGCCGCTGGGGCTTGTCGCCGCCCTTCTCGTGCTGCGCCTGGCCACCCAGCCGAGCGACCGTCGGCGGACCACGTTCGATGCTCCGGGCTTGGTGCTGTTTATCATGTTCGTCGGCCCGGTCATTCTGGCTCTCGAACAAGTGCAGCGTATGCAAGCGAGCACGCTGCCGATGATCGGCGGCCTGCTGGCGCTCGGCGCGATCGCGCTGGCTGTTCTGGTTTGGCAAGAGAAGCACTCAACCTCACCGCTCATTCCGCCTGCCTTGTTTAGAGAACCCTCGGTCTGGCGCAGCGATGGCCTGGCGGCCTGTCACGGGGCGGCGCTGGTATCGTTGATCACGTTTTTGCCGCTCTATCTGCGTGCGGTGCGGGGCACCTCGCCCGCTGATACGGGGCTGCTGTTATTGCCGCTCACATTTGGCATCGGTCTTGGTTCGCTCGTCGCCGGACAATTGATAACGAGGACGGGCCGTACCGCAATATTTCCGTCCTTCGGCTTGACGGCCGCGACGGCCGCTTTGTTGTTTGTCGGCTTCTGGATGCCGCATCTGTCTCTCGCGCAACTGCCCTGGGTCTTCGGCATCACGGCTCTGTTCATGGGTACGGTGATGGGCGTGGTGCAGGTCACGGTGCAGGCCGTGGCGGGACAACGTATGCTTGGGACGGGCGCGGCGATGGTGCAGTTCTCACGTTCCGTCGGCGCCGCCTTTGGCACTGCGGCAGTCGCGGCTGTTCTGTTTTCGGTGCTCGCAACCAGCGATCGCGAAACGGCGAGCCTGTTGGGCATCATCATCGACGGCGGGCCCGCGGCGATCTCGGCTCTGGCTCCGGCCCGCCAGGCAATCATCCAGACCGAACTCGCTGACGCGTTCCGCGCGGCCTTTGTGACGGTGGCAGCGTTTACTGCCATCGGGGCATCGCTCGCGTGGTCGATGCCGCTGCGGCGGGTGTAGCGGATCGCGCCGATTTGGGAATGACCAAAGTCCTGCTCACGCGGCCTGCATGAGGTCAGTTAGGATTCTGCCGCGATGAAGTGAGTCACCTTGGGCTCTCCGGTCAGGTCGAACTGCTCAACCGCTTCCTGCACAATGCGATCAGCCTGCGTGACGCGTTCGTGCTGGCGCAGATGCTCCATCCAGGATTCCACCAGGAACGTTTCCAACATGCGGTCCTTCCTCGGCGGCATCTTCAAAAACGCTCCATGCATAGGCTCCGTCACGCCGGCGCCCATGTTCCAGCCTGCCGATGGCTTCGAGGAACGCTTCGCGGTCTTGCGGACGGATTCGGTATTCCACGGTCACTAAGACCGGTCCGCGATCGACGTCGACGGTTTGCGTGGTGATCGGCGCGGGCCAGTGCATGCTTGGTGTGAGATCGAGGCCCGCGCCGGTTTGCAGCTTCCACCGCCAGGTCAGCGGGATTGCTGCGATCGCGCCGGCCGCGGCAAGAAAATGCGCCGCCTGTAATCCGACATGGGCGGCAACCTCGCCCCAGACTGCGCTGCCGAGCGTCAGGCAACCGAAGAATACCGTCGTATACAAAGCAAGCCCTCGCCCGCGCACCCAATCCGGCAAAGCCACTTGCGCCGACACGGTCAGCGTTGCCAGCACCCAAATCCACGACGCTCCGGCGGCAACACTGGCCACGAGCGCTATTAGAGGCTCTCGGGCGAGACCGTACAGCACCATGGCGATAGCCTGGCCAAGCGCTCCCAGCGCCATCAGGCGGTCCGGTCCCAGCTTGGGTTTCAGCCATGGCAAAAAGAATGCACCGCCGACGGCGCCGGCCCCGATCGCGCCGAGGAGTACGCCGTAAAGACCCGGTCCGCCAGTGATCTGCGTGCGGGCAACGAGAGGCAGTAACGCCCAATACGCACTGGCAAAAAGAAAGAACCCAACGGCACGCGCCATCGTGCTGCGCAAAGGCGAACTATGTCTGGCGTAGCGAAGGCCGGCCCACATCGCCTGGCCGAAACGCTCCGCCGGCAGCGGCGTGCCGAGCTTCTTTGCTCCCCGCCACCACACCAAGGGCGCCGACGATTCCGAGATTGGAAACGGTGTTGATCCAAAACGGCGCCACGATGCCAAGCCCTGAAATCGCCATGCCGCCCAGTGCCGGACCAAGCGCGCGGGAAATGTTCACGCCGACGCTGTTGGCGGCAATGCCGGCAGGCAAGTCGTCTCTTGGAACAAGCAGCGGAACGACGGCCTGCCAAGCGGGGGCCCGTCAACGCGCCCGCGGCGCCGAGCAGTAACGTGAACAACAGCAAATTGCCTGGCGTAGCCAAACCAAAGCCGACCATCGCCGCATAGACCGCTGAAACGACTGTGTACAGCGACTCGACGACGATCAGATATTTGCGCTTGTCGAAAATATCGGCAAACGCACCGGCCGGCAGTGCCAGCAAAAAAATCGGCAGGTTGCTCGCCGCCTGCACCAGCGCCACCATCAAGGGATCGGGATTGAGACCGGTCATGAGCCAACCCGAGGCGGCGCTGTACATCCAGCCGCCAACGTTGGAGACTAATGTTGCCGTCCAGATCACCGCGAACGCCGGGTAGCGAAACGGAGCCGCAAATGAAGGCGGCTTAGTTGAACTCGCGCCGGCGGTGCTCATGCCGCGACATGATGTGAGGATTTCAGGTTCACGTCGCCCAATCGGCAGCTCTCGCCGCGACCATTACAGCAAGCTGCGACGCGTTATGCGTTGACGTGATCATGACGGGAACTATAGGCTTCGCGTTGCGCCTCTGTGAAGAAGGCGGAACAATGTGCACGGGAGGTCAACATGCCGAAGATCAAGGCTAACGGCATCACGATGAACTACGAGCAACAGGGGACGGGCGAGCCGCTCGTGCTCATCCCCTACCTCGCTGCCGACAATGCCTGCTACGCTTTCCAGGTTGCCGACTACGCCAAGCATTTCACCTGCATCTCCGTCGACCCGCGCGGTGCCGGGGAAACCGACAAGCCATCCGGCGCTTATTCGATGGAATTGTTCGCCGACGACGTCGCCGCCTTCATGCAGGCGATCGGCGTTGATCGCGCGCATGTCAGCGGTCTGTCGCTTGGCGCTGCGACCGGCTTATGGCTCGCCGGCAAATATCCGCAGCGGGTCAAATCACTGTCAGTGCACAGCGGCTGGACCAAGTCCGATCCGTTCCTCAAAGTCGTCGTGGAAGGCTGGCGAACCATCGCGAAAGGCCTGGGTAGCGTCACGGAGATGATCATCCAGGGCATCTTCCCCTTCTGCTTCACGCCGGAACTCTACGCCGCCAAACCGGATTACATCGACCAGCTCGCGGCGTTTGTGCGCAGCCGGCCGAAGCAGCCGCTCGACGCTTTCGTCAGCCAATCGAGCGCGGTGCTTGCCCATGACGCGCTGTCGCAACTAGAGCGTATCAAGGCTCCGACCCAGATCACCTTTGGCCGCCACGACATCGTGTGCTCGACCCGCTTCGCCGACGCGATGAAGAACGGCATTAAAGGCAGCGAACTTCTGGTGTTCGAGGACTGCGCGCATGCGCCAATTTACGAGAACGTCGCCGAGTTCAACGAGAAGAGCTTGGGCTTTCTGCAGCGCCAAGTCGGATAACGCTTACGCGCGATGAGCGAGCCAGCGGCCGGCCTCGGCGGCGGCGAATAACTCCGCGAGTGCTGCATTCACTGCGGCCGGCTCCTCGATGGTGACGGTGTGGCCGGAGCGCGGAATGACCAGAAGGCCCGCGGTTCGCACCGTGCGCTTGAGAAAGACGCTGCCGTCGAGGCAGGTGTCGTCCTCATCCCCGACAATGACGAGGAGAGGCAGCGAAAACCCCTTGAGGTCGGCCTCAAGGTCCCAAAGTGTCGGGCGCCGCGCCTGCAACATCGACATAGTCAGCGCGTGCCCTTGCGCCGAGTGCTCGGAGAGCATGCGCGCAAACTCGGCATAACCGCGCGGATCCTTGTGCTTTTGGGTCAGCCGCGTCGGGTTGTCGGCATAAAGCGCCGCGGCGGCGGCAATGCCTTTATCCAAAAACATTTGGGCGGTTTCCGCCGCCTGCTTGCGCATTGCTTCGCGCACCGCGGGATCGGCAACCGACCCCCAGCCGCAGCCGGCCGCGGTCACCGAGATGCAGCGCTCCGGATGCCGCATGCCGACATGGAGCGCGGTATACGCGCCCATGGAATGGCCGACGATGTGCGCCTTTGCAATGCCGAGCGCATCGATCACCGCGACGACGTCGCCGCGGGCGATGTCCTGCCCGTAACGGGCAGGATCACTGGGTATGTCGGACGGCGGATAGCCACGTGCGGAAAACGTAACGCAGCGATGCGAACGCGCGAAATAGCGCATCTGCGGTTCCCATGTTCGATAGTCGCCGGCGAACTCATGGACAAAAATGACCGGACTGCCGCTACCGGCCTCCTCGTAATAGAGCCTGGTGCCGTCGGCACTCGTGATCATCGGCATCGGTTACCTCGGTTGGTTTTACGCCGCCTCCGGGATCAGTTCGACTTGGCGCATCTGGGTTACCGGCTGCGGCAGAATGCCATCATCAGTGACGTCGTAGCCGACAACGCGCAAGACGCCACGGGCCGGACTCATGGCGACGGCAAGCCGCGTATACGGGTTGAGCACCGGTTCGCGGACCCAGTCAAAACCATTGTCGGACAGTGGCCCGCGCCATGCCGCCAATGCATCGCGCCGCGCTCGGCTGAAGCTAGCAGCGTCGTCGAACGAACTCACCAAAAACCGGCGCGTGCCGATGCAGCCTTCCCAGCCCGAGCGGCATGGTACCCAATCGTTCGCGGCGCAAGTTCCTTCCTCGCGGCTGACGAAACCGGTTTCGGTGCGTTCGATGACGCAGCGCTCGTGCGTTGCGCAGCCCACGATCGTGTAGATCACCGGGCGCGCAACCGGCGTCGTCTCGAGAAGCCGGCGCGCCGCGGCGAAATCCTCACAGACCTCGAAAGCGCGGCGCAAAAGTTGATCCGGCGGCATGCGGCCGGTGGCCGCCGCGGTACGGACGACGCCGGCAACGTAATCCGCAGGACGGAGCAGCCGGTGCCGGGTGCGGCGCCACATCGGCGCCTGATTAAGGGCGGCCCCGAAGCGTTGCGGCGCCATCGCCGTCAGGACGCCAACGTAGCCCGGCCAGGTGACGCTGAAAAAATCACCGTGCTCGCCCCACATGTGCGCGATCTCGGCGTGGCGTCCCAGCCCGCGAAACGGCCAATCCAGCGTGCGCACAAGCCAGGGAACGCCATCATGTTCATCCGCCCGCGCCGTGCAGCCCCATTGGTAGGCGGCGTTGAGCAGCCACACGCCCGAGATATCAAGCGCCGACGCGATTTGTGCGATCTCGGCAAAGTATGGCGAGCGGGAGCGCCTGAGTGAGTTTCGCGACAGCATATCCAGGGCCGGAATCAGCGCTAGTGCCGACTGCGGAAAAAACCGCAAACAGGCGTCCCGCAACGCGCGCGCCTGCATGGCGCTCCGCAGTGCATGGTGCGGCGGACCGCCTTCGCGAATATCGACGATGGAGATAGTCGGCAGCGTCTCGCTCATCTCAACACCTGCGGCCCTTACTCCCGACTCAGGTCCAAGCTTAGTCGGTGTCGATGTCGCTCGCACACTGGTATGGTCAAGCCAAACCGCCGGACGCCGAAGAACGACGGATTATTGTAAACTGGGGCGGCGCGATTCTCAGCCGGCGCGGAAAACCTACATGACGGCGCGATCCAAATTCCTTCGCGCTAGCGTGATTACAGCCGCACTCGCGGCGTTACCGCCGAATCCAGCCCGCGCAGGACCGCCCTTTCAAACCGACGATCCCGAGCCGGTTCCTTATCAGCATTTCGAGTTCTACACGCTCTCGACTGGCGCTGCCGTACGCGGTGACACCCAGGGAGAAGGCCCGGCTTGGGAATTCAATTACGGCGTGATCCCAAACGGCCAGGTTCACATTATCGCGCCGCTCACTTTCGACAGTCCTGCCGGCGCCCGCTCCCAATTCGGCTATGGCGACACCGAGCTCGGCTTCAAATATCGCTTCATCGACGAGGACAACAACGGCGCTCGTCCCATGATCGGCGCCTACCCCCTGATCGAACTGCCGACTGGCAACGAGAGCCACGGCCTCGGCGCCGGCTATACCCGCGCCTATTTTCCGATCTGGATCCAGAAGAGCTTCGGCGACTGGACGACCTATGGCGGCGGCGGCTACTGGATCAACCATGGTGACGATACCGTCGATCGCGATTACTGGTACTTTGGCTGGCTGCTGCAACGACAGGTGACCAAACAATTGGCCATCGGCGCCGAGATCTTCCACCAAACCGCTACGGTTGCATTCGGCGCCACCGACAGCGCCTATACCAAGCCGACAACGGGGTTCAACATCGGCGCGATCTACGATTTCGACGAGCACAACCACCTGCTCGTCTCTGCCGGTGCCGGTCTGCAGAATGCATCGACAACCAATATCTTCTCCTGGTACGTCGGCTATCAAATCACCGGGCCTTAAAGACACTTCGGCGCGCTCTGAGACACTGATGGGCTTGCGTTATCCGGAAAGCCGGACGAAAAGGCCTTGTCTGATCGATGGACTGCAACAGTGCGGGCAGTGCGGGTAAAGGACCATGAAGACAATAACTCTTGGACGAAACGGGCCGACGGTCGCGGAGCTGGGTCTGGGCTGCATGGGTATGTCGCCGGGCGTATACGGCCCCAGCGACGAAGCCGAGAGCATCGCCACCATCAGCGCCGCGCTCGATGCCGGAGTCACGCTGCTCGACACCGGCGACTTCTACGGCATGGGCCACAATGAAATGCTGATACACCGGGCACTGGAAGGCGTCCCGCGCTCGAACGTCGTCATCTCGGTCAAATTCGGAGCGCTGCGCGACCCGGCTGGCATGTTCGTCGGCCAAGACTGCCGGCCGCAAGCGGTCAGAAATTTCGTGGCCTATACCCTGCGGCGCCTCGGCACCGATTATATCGACATCTACCGCCCCGCGCGCCTCGATGCGGCCGTGCCGGTTGAAGACACCGTTGGCGCCATCGCCGACCTGGTCCGCGCCGGGTATGTCCGTCATATCGGCCTATCCGAGGTCGGCGCCGAAACCATCAAGCGCGCCCATGCGGTGCATCCCATCGTAGATTTGCAAATTGAATACTCGCTCATGAGCCGGAGCATCGAAAAGGCGATCCTGCCGACGACCCGCCAGTTAGGGATCGGCATTACCGCCTATGGCGTTCTGTCGCGCGGCATCTTGAGCGGACGGTTGCCACCGCGCGGCAACAAAGGGGACATTCGCATCGTCCGCATGCCGCGGTACCAGGAAGGCAATGTCGAAAAAAACCTGACCCTGGTCGAGGCATTGCGGCAGATCGGCAATGAGAAAGGTGCGACCCCGGCACAACTCGCAATTGCCTGGGTGCGCTCACGCGGCGATGATATCGTGCCGGTGCTTGGTGCCCGCCGCCGCGACCAACTCCAGGAGACGCTCGGCGCGCTCAATCTGAAGCTCACCGCCGCAGACATCGCGCGCATCGACGCGGCGGTGGCGCCGGACCGGATCGCCGGTGAACGATATGACGCACCACAGATGGCGCACCTCGACAGCGAAGTGCACCACTAGCGCGGGCTCACTTGATCTCGACGGCCTACCATTGAAATACTCCCCCTCAAGCCGGCGGCGTCCACGCCGACCGGATAAAGGGGGAGGAACGGTGTGGCTGAATATGATTACATTGTCATAGGCGCTGGCTCTGCCGGCTGCGCCATTGCCTCACGCCTGTCTGAAGATTCATCGACCAACGTGCTGCTCCTTGAAGCCGGGGGCACGGACGATGACGACCGGATCTTCTCGCCACAGCGCGCTTGGGAGCTTTGGAACACGCCGTTCGATTGGGCTTTTACCACCGCGCCGCAGCCGGGCGCCGTCAATCGCCCGATCTTTTGGCCGCGCGGCAAAGTGCTGGGCGGATCGAGCTGTCTCAACGGCATGATCTACGTGCGCGGCGCGGCCGCGGACTACGACCATTGGGCCTATCTCGGCAATGTGGGCTGGGATTACGAAAGCGTCCTTCCCTATTTCAAGAAATCGGAAGACTATTATGGCGGCGCGTCTCAGTATCACGGCGTGGGCGGCCCGCTATCGGTGTCGCGCCACACGACCCCGAACCCGTTGACTGAAGTTTTTATTGAAGCCGCCGTCCGGGCTGGTCATCCAATCAATTATGACTTTTCCGGTCCCGAACTTCTTGGCGTCGGATATACCGATACAACAACGCGCGACGGCCAGCGGTGCAGCGCCGCTGCGGCTTTCCTCAAACCGGCGCACAACCGGCGCAATCTGACGGTGCAGACCGGCGCGCGCAGCCGTCGCCTTTTGATCGAGAGCGGGCGCTGCAACGGTGTCGTCTATGAAGAGGGCGGCAAGCTACAGACTGTACGCGCTGCAAACGAGGTCATTGTCAGCGCCGGCGCCATCGGCTCGCCGCACCTTTTGCTGTTGTCCGGCATCGGTCCGGCCGGCGATCTCGACAAACTGGGCATCCGCGTGCACGCCGATCTGCCCGGGGTGGGTCGGAATCTTCACGATCATCTTCTGACCTTTGTTATCCACGAGGCGAGCAGAGAGATTCCCGCGCCGAAGCACAATATCCTTGAAGCGCATCTGTTCGCCAAAAGCGATCCGCGCCTGCCGGCGCCTGACCACCAGCCGCTCCTGATGTGCAATGCCCCGCCACTGCCAACTCTCGAAATCCCGGCGAACGCCTATGCGATCGCGCCTGGCATCATTCGTCCGGTGTCGCGCGGGGAATTGAAATTAACCGCCGACGATCCTGCGGCGCCGCTCCATCTCGATCCGCGTTACCTGAGCGAGCCAGCCGATCTCAACGCGCTGGTCCATTCGCTGGAAGTATCGATCGAGATATTGGAGAGCCCGGCCTTCGGCAAATGGCGCAAACGCGCAGTGTGGCCCAAAGCGAAGACGCGGGCCGAACGCGTTCAGTGGGTGCGCGAAACCTGCGAGACCTACCATCACCAAGCCGGCACCTGCAAAATGGGCATCGACGCCACGAGCGTGGTCGATCCACAGCTGCGGGTTTATGGAATCGATGGCCTCCGCGTCGCCGACGCCTCAATCATGCCGGCGGTAACCAGCGGCAACACCAACGCCCCTTCAATCATGATCGGCGAAAAGGCGGCCGATCTCATCCGCGGCAGGCATGCCCTGAATTAGCGGACGGGCGGCGTAAGCGAGTCCAAATCAAACTCCCCACAGGGGAACCCGCGGTCCCCCTGTGGCGTTGGGCTACAGGGCTTTGTGCGCTCCCGGGGGCGAAAGAACGCTGTGGGTTACATCCAAGCCAGCCGCGAAACCCGGCAAACGCTGAACATTCGCGATCCGCAGCCCGTCAGTAGTGTCCAAAGCTTATGGCACTCGATCGGGCTTGCTGCGACGATCGGCATATTCACCTTAGCGTTTGGCGTCTTCCTCTATGTCGGCCGCGCTATCCTGATGCCGGTGCTCGCGGCCGCGATCATCGCCATGACGTTTGCGCCATTGGTGCGGCGGGCGGCGCGGCGTGGCATTCCGTCTTGGATCACTGCCCTCCTGATCGTCGTGGTAGCACTCGGCGCGCTTGGAATCGCCGCCATGGCTATGGGCGGCCCGGTCAGCGAATGGATTTCGCGGGCCCCGGAGATCGGCGCGACAATCAAAGAGCGGCTCTCGGTTCTGAACCGTCCGCTCGCCTCACTCCGCGAACTCGAGAGCATGCTGTTTGGAGGCAATGCCGGTACAGGAAATTCTTCATCTCCCAACGTCGTCTTGCCAGTGGTCGCTTTCGTTACTCCCGCCGCCGCTGAACTGCTGCTGTTTTTTGCGGCTTTGCTGTTTTTTCTCGTGGGTCAGGGTACGTTGCGCTCAAATCTCGTTGCGATGTTCCCAAATCGCGATGCCAAGTTGCGATTTCTGAGAATTGCCAACGACATCGAGCACAATCTCGCCGGATATCTGACTGTCGTCACGATCATAAATGCGGCACTGGGAGTGATCGTAGCCGCCGGAGCTTGGCTTCTCGGACTTCCAAGCCCGGTAACATTCGGCGTGCTGGCGGCAGTACTCAATTACGTTCCATATGTCGGGCCTGCCGTCATGGTAGTCGCCCTCTTTGGCGTGAGCTTGGTCACCTTTCCGTCGCTGGGTCAGGCGTTCATTGCCCCGCTTGCTTTCATCTGTCTGACGACGATGGAAGGCCATTTCGTCACGCCGACGATCATCGGCCGTCGTCTTACGCTCAGCCCGCTCCTGATTTTGCTGGCGCTGGCGTTCTGGACCTGGATTTGGGGGCCAGTCGGCGCGCTGCTGGCGGCACCGTTCTCAATCATTGGCCTCGTGGTGTTCAATCACTTGTTTCCGGGCGACGACGTCAAACTGCCGGATTGATCGTGACGCTTGCGCGTTCAACCGCAAATCTCAAGCGACCTGTTCGCGCGCTGGCTCTGACAATGTCCTCACTTCCGTTGCACCAAAGGTCCGCCAATCCACGCTCTTGGGCAGGACGCGCTCATACGAACTGATGTTCACATGCGGGATGTGCGGCTCGGTACAGCCAAGCGCCGGACCGCCCTTCTGCATCTCGCGCGCCGCATCGACCATGAGCCGCCGAAACTCCACGACCGCCAGATCGCTGGCGCCGAGGCGCTCCTTGGTACGATCCGCGATCGCTCCCATGGTTTCCCACATCGAGATATCCTGATTGGGAATCCCGCGGATGCCGGTGAAGTTGCCAAGCTTCATCGCGTTGCGGTCCTGCAAATAAGTGTTGGCGCGGGTTCGCAGATTGCGAAAATCGGGTGTGAGATCGATGCCCGGCTGCGCGCCGTTAAATTTGCGCCAGGCCTCCTGGTCGATGCCGCCAGTTTCGCGCCAGGCAACGAAATAAAACACCGTGTGTGTGTCGTCCTCGGGGACGATGACGCTGGTGACGTTGTAGGAGTTGTTGGGCGGAATAAGACAGACGAACGGGGCGATATAGACCGTCTTGCGCACGTAGTCGTGGGTTGCTGAGTTCGCGATCGGGCGGCGGATCGCGGCATAGTGAAATCCATAGCTGGTACGCTCGACCTGCAGGCGCGGCGCCTTGTCGGTCGAGGGCCGCAGCCAATGGGTGCCCGCGTTTTTCGCGCTATCAACCCGGGCCGACGTGATATCCGACGAATGCAAGCTCGACGAATGGGCGGAGTCGATCTGCCCCTCCAGCACTTGCGCCCAGTTACAGTCGACGTGAATCTTGACGATGCTGACGT
The DNA here is from genome assembly GCA_049679485.1 of Xanthobacteraceae bacterium. Classification (GTDB taxonomy): domain Bacteria; phylum Pseudomonadota; class Alphaproteobacteria; order Rhizobiales; family Xanthobacteraceae; genus BOG-931. The sequence continues at coordinate 1,558 of JBAUGC010000777.1, read as the reverse complement.
TGGTATCGGCGGTCGGCGCAAAGGCCGGCGCTTCGAACTCCCGCATGGTCTCGGTCGGTCCCAGATAGGTCCAGACAAACCCGCCGGCTTCCCGGACCGGATATGCTTTCATCTTCACCTTCTGGACCAGTCCGCTCTCTGGCGGCTCGGACGCCATTTCCAGCACGTTGCCTTCCACGTCAATCTTCCAGCCGTGGTACAGGCACCGCAGTCCGCACTCTTCGTTGCGTCCCAGCGCCAGCGACGCTCGCCGATGCGGGCAACGCTCGTCGAGTACGCCCAGGCGGCCGTCGCTGTCGCGAAACACAACAAGATCCTCGCCGAGCAGCCGCAACTTCTTCGGCGTGCAATCCGGCTCGGCTACTTCTTCGATCAAACAAGCGGGGATCCAGTGCCGGCGCATGAGCTGACCCATGGCTGCGTCGCCCTCGACGCGGCACAGCAATTCGTTTTCTTGGTGGGTCAACATGGCATCCTCCGGTCAAAGGAGACGGGCAAAAGATGTTAGCCCTCTAAGTATTTTTAGGGTACAAGGTCCGGGTTTTATTGTCGAGGCTCGAAGTGCTCAGTTGTGCGCTGCAGACGCGCCGGAGAAAATCGTGACCGATCGGATGCCGCCCAATGCGATGTCGTTGCGCATCGCACGCAAGGAGGAAATCGCGCAGGGCATTCACGTGTTCGAACTGCGCGATCCCGGCGGCGCAGAACTGCCGCCGTTCACCGGCGGGGCCCACATCACGCTGCGCACGCCCAGTGGGCTCGTTCGCAAATATTCGCTGTGCAACGATCCGGCCGAGCGCGATCGCTACGTCACCGCGATAAAGCGCGAGCAGCCAAGCCGCGGCGGCTCGATCGATTTGATCGACAATACGAAACCCGGCGATACGCTGTCTGTGGCGCCCCCTGTCAACGATTTCGCGCTGCCGCCCCGCGCCACGGACCTCCTGTTTATCGCTGGCGGCATCGGCATCACGCCGTTCATGGCGATGATCGGTCAATTACGGGCAGAGCCCGGCAAGCGCTTTCGGCTCTATTACTGTACGCGATCGCCTGAGGCGACGGCCTTTCTGGAGGAACTCAGTGGACCTGAGTTCACGGGCGCGGTGAAAGTCCACCACGACCGGGGCGACCCTGCACAGTCGCTCGATCTTTGGCCGGTCCTGGAACAGCGGAAGAACCGCGAGCACCTCTATTGTTGCGGCCCGCGGGCGCTGATGGAAACGGTGCGCGATCTCACCGGGCATTGGTCGCCAACGGCGGTGCATTTCGAGGCTTTCGCCGAGCCTGAGCGGACCAAGCCGGATGACAAGCCGTTCTTGCTGCAGCTTGCGCGCTCGGGCGCCGAGTTCGAGGTGCCGGTCGGCACCACCATTCTTGAAGCCATGCACGCCCATGGCCACGATGCGCCAAGTTCGTGCGAGAGCGGCACTTGCGGAACTTGCCGGACCAAGGTTCTCGCAGGCGAAGCCGACCATCGCGATTGGGTGCTCAACGAACACGACCGGCACGACCAGATCATGATTTGCGTGTCTCGCGCGCACGGCGCGGTTCTCAAGAT
>JBAUGC010000776.1:0-1882 GCA_049679485.1 Xanthobacteraceae bacterium | reverse complement strand
GCGCACAAGGACTCGAACCTTGGACCCGCTGATTAAGAGTCAGCTGCTCTACCAACTGAGCTATGCGCCCTAACCGAGAATGACGAAAGGTCAGGAACTGCCACCAGGCGACACGATCAGGCCGATGGCTGGGACCGCGCGCGAGCCACCATTTAGGGCATTGCATCCGGGATTCCAAGCGGGGAAAATCGCTGCCGAAGATTCGCCCGCAAATCGGGAATTTGGCCATGATGCGCACGCTGATACTCATCGCCTGTTGGCTTGCGCGGCGGTCGGTGCGGCCGCCGCGCAGTCGCCCGTCGTCCGCGGTATCACCATTACGCACGCCGGCGCCTATACGGCGGAGACCACGAGCGCGCCGGCGCAGTCCGGGCAGGAATCGCCGACCGGCACCGTCGGCACCGATACCAAATGGCATTTCGAGTCGGATTCGACCGATGTGCTCGGCAAGATCGGCACGCAATTCGGGGTTGAATTCCACATCGACGGCGAGCCGCGCGAAGACGGCGTGACGCTTTATCTGACGCTCACGTTTCCGCCGCCGGGACTGCACAACCCGAACAACGGCAAGACCATGCACACCGCGAAGATTGCGTTTCCCAACATGAAAATCGGCGCGCTCTGCGTTGTCGGCTACAGCTTCGAGAATGAGTGGGAAATCGTGCCGGGCGTGTGGACCGAGAAAATCTGGTATCAGGATCAGATGCTCGCGGAGCGAAGTTTCACTGTCGGCAAGGTGAAATGACGAAGCTTTGCTGCGTTCCAATAGCCGAGCTTAAACACACCGATCTGGGCAAGAGTTCTAAGGCGTATCGTGAGCTCTCAGCAAGACTCGCTCAACTCGCTGGTTTCGTCTGCTTCTCATAAGCGCAAGAATGCCCTTCCTTTTGCCAGTGCCCAGCGCCTTGTGTCGTGTAACGCGACGACCTAACCTGCCCTCGCATGCAACGAGGGGCGTGCCGTGCGATTTCCAGTCGCGCTTTTTGTGGCCCTTGCAATTGTGATCGTCGGTACTGCCGGGGCCAACAGTCAGGTTTCTGATGACGTCGTGAAAATCGGCGTCCTCAATGACCAATCGGGACTCTACACCGATCTGGGCGGTCCGGGCTCGGTTGTCGCGGCACGCATGGCCGTCGCCGACGCCGGCGGCACCGTGCTCGGCAAGCCGGTCGAAGTAATATTCGCCGACCACCAGAATAAAGCCGATATCGGGGCTGCGATCGCCCGCCAATGGTTCGACGCCGAGAAAGTCGACATGGTCATCGGCTTCGACAATTCCGCCGTCGCGCTCGCCGTCGAGCAACTCGCCGCGGAGCGGAACCGGATCGCCATTGCCGGTGCAGTCGGCAGCACGGCTTTTACCGGCAAAGCGTGCACGCCGACCGAAGCGTCGTGGATGTATGACAGCTATGCACTGACGACGAGCCTCGCCCGATCGGTGGTCGCTGCAGGCCGCGATACCTGGTTTTTCCTCACCGTCGATTATGCGTTCGGCCATTCGCTCGAAGCCGATGCGACGCGAGCAGTGCTCGCCGCCGGCGGAAAGGTACTCGGCAGCGTCCGCCATCCTCTCAATACTTCCGACTTCAGTTCCTACCTGCTGCAAGCGCAGGCGTCGGGCGCGAAAGTGGTGGCGTTTGCCAATGGCGGCGGCGACATGATCAACGCCATCAAACAAGCCAATGAGTTCGGGCTGATACGCGGCGGCCAGAGTGTCGTTTCGCTCCTGGTATTTATTTCCGATGTCCACAGCATGGGATTGCAGACTGCCCAGGGCCTGAAATTCGTGACCGCCTTCTATTGGGATCGCGACGACGAAAGCCGCGCCTGGTCGAAACGCTTCTTTGAGCGGCACAAGGCGATGCCTACCATGGCCCAGGCC
>JBAUGC010000775.1:0-3484 GCA_049679485.1 Xanthobacteraceae bacterium | reverse complement strand
CATCTGTACCGCCCCCGGCTACGAGTACGTCGCCGCGGCCGCTGCCGCCGACCAGAGTGGCAAAGTTGCCGGAGTCGTAAAGCACCGAATGGGCACCGGAACCCGCGACCAGCGAATCATGAACTCCAGCCCCGGATATTTGGTCTCTGCCAGAACCGCCGGTTACGGTGTTGCTGCCAGTGCCGACTCCAACGATATCGTTGCCGCTATCCTGCAACGCGATGGTGTTGGTACCGTTGCCGGTCGCGATCAGCATGTCGCTGTGGCCCGTCAAGGTAAGATTTTGCGGACCGCCGGTATCCTGCAGGACGATGGCCTGCAAATTGTAGCGAATACTGATCGGTGTCGATGCTGTAGGTACCGGGGGTTGTGATATCGAAAACTTGCGCCGGCGGCGAGACCGGGAACGGTGGCGTTCCGATCTGAACCGATATCAAGCTCGTTGTGTCCTGGACCCCGCGCGTGTCGCCGCGACCGATTAACGCGTGTCGCCGCGACCGATTAAAAAGTCGTTGAGACCGGTCGCTATCGGATCAACACCTTGGCTGATCAGCAATGTGTCAAGCGTAGCCAAGTCGAAAGATTGCAGGCTGTAACTCACGCCACTTCCCCCACTCTACTGCACCGCCCACGACAATGCCGCCGGCCGCGCGCACAAACCGGTAAATGGAACTTTTCCCGACTACTAACGGTAGGTTACCGGCGTCGTGGCGGATTGCAACCCGTTTTTAAGATATAATTAACGCCTAACTATCCCCGAATTGGTATCAAACACGGCCTTAGCGCATCTGGAACAGGCCGCGAAGACCGTGCCGGTACTCCGGTACTTAACGTTAATCTGGGGCTGTTGCGGAATATCGCTACGCCGCTTGATAGTGCGCCTCCGTCGAAGGCCCTTCGTGTCGTTACAGCTGCCGCACCACTTCCTAAGTAATAACATTAACGCGTCAGTACGAAATCGGGAATTCGAATGCCCGGAATGTGAGGCGCGTCAGATTATTGGTTGGGTTCGAACGCCAGCTTCCATAGCCGCGGATTTGAATGCTATCGACTTGAGCGTTTGCAATGCAAGGCGGCGCTTATGGTCCTTGTTGATACCTGCGGCGGACAACTTCGTGAAATGAGTAAGCGGCCCGGCTATCTAGTCCGCCGCAAGAAGTCGAGCGTGAGCAGGATTTGGCCGATCTGGCGCCACAGCGCCGTCTCGTAGCGACTAGCGCGTTCAAACGCGCCATTGTCGAGGTTCGCGAGACGCAAGAAGCAGCGCGCAATCTCTGTGTTACTCGCGTCCGAGGTCTCATCTGCTTTATTCGGATTGTTTTGCGCGATATAGCTGACCGTGGAGTCACTTCGATCATTGCCGTACTCTAGGTCGGACTGAAGGCTCGGCAACATATCGCCCCTGCAAACGGCTGTTTCGTTGGTATCGTGCTCATTGACGCGCGCATGTGCCGGCGGTTGTCTGAACTCCCCTATGATCTCGCTTTGCAGCTGAAGGAGCCCGGTATCGATCGCGGTGGCGCGACGAAGCCGCCATAATAGGCTTGCCAGCCGAAGCACCAACTCGCGTTCGACCGCTGTCGGCGCATCGAAACCGGAGGCCACCGACAGTTCGAAGGCCTTGTAATCCTCTTCGTCCTCCAGCGTCGTGATCACGGTTTCTGACGTCAACCCGTGGCGGACAGCGTTGCGCCGGGATTGCTGTTTTCCAGCATCGGTAGTCGGCCCGGTGCTCTTGAGCGCATTCCGTCGATTGGCGTCGACCTGCCTGAAGGACGTCATGCCGGGTTCTCGATTGGCTTCGTTTCGTAGTTCAGGCTCTGCGTGCCAATTTGGGCCGCCGAATCCACGATCCCTCGCGCGGGCAGCGGATGAGCGTGCAGCCATAGTGCCCGAGCAGCGACAGTCGGATTAATCCCCGCCCTTTTCCACCACGCGGCTTCATCGCCGCAGCGGTGAACCTCGCGATGATGACCGCGGCACATTGGTACTGTGAACTCGTCGCTGACCTTCTTTCCGAGCGCCCTGCTTTGCGCGAAGCGAAGATGGTGAGCATCAGAAGGCTGCCGGCCGCAGATCAAACAAGGGCGAGTGGCGACAAACTTGACGTGATCGCGGTCACGAATCCGCCGCGGCTCCGGCAGCGTCAGAACACTCTTATCGATCACGCCAGGGCGAGCGCCGTTTCTCGTCGCCTCTGAAGTCCTAGGCCGCGCTCTTTTGCGTTGCGCTCCGCCCCAAGGGGTCGTTGCTGTCACCGGAAAATGCCCCAATCGCGCTTCAAAGGCTTGTTCCACTAGGTGCGCGTCACCTGCGGCCAGTTTGTTCTTCTCGCTGAGGGATCGGTGCGCCCAGAGTGCTGCGTCATCAGCTGAGGCAAGGTTACCGACGTCGACGATCAACCGATCACGTAATGCCGCCGAGGCTTCGGCCCCAAGCATTTCTTTAGGCGTCTGGGGCTTGGCGTTGCGGCGGGTGGTTAGCCGCGCGGTTACGGCAGGATGGCCGCCGTTTAGATGGGTCGTGCTGTTTGCTTTCCCAGGCCCGGTCCCCTTGCCCGCGGCCGTACTGGTCGGAGTAATGAGATCCGGTGCATCGAGGTCATCTTCGCCAGCAATACCAACGAGGGTAAAGAGTGCGTAACGCCGGGCATAGGTTAGGGCCGCTCCCATCCGCTGCGGGGTTGCGGTGTCGGCGACGGCGCAAACCGGCCAGTCGGAGGCGATCCATTCCCCAGAGGCGTGTGCCAGCACAGTCGTCAGATTGACGATACCCGCAGCCTGATCGATGGCTGTTGTCTGCATGGTGGCGATCTCATGCTGGCCCAAAACCTTGCGCACAATATCGAGTCCGCTTGATAGCGACGCGTAGCGAAACATCCTATCGGCCCCGCCCAGGCCATTCGCAGGAATGGTGCCGACCAGCGACTTCTCTGGATTGGTAAGTTCGCCCTGGGCTTTGGCGAGAGCGGCCGCCAACCTGCCGATCGAACCGCTAGACCGCCGCATGTCCATCCTCCACTTTGAGGAGGTCGAAACTTACGGCTCCCGATTTCGAGCGCTTGGCTCGAACGCCGTGGCCGATGGCCTGCTGCGCATCCTCCGGCATCAGGCTCTTAAGCTCTGACTTGGATTGTTCGTGTTCGAGATGTGCTGACCGGGTCCGCGAGAAGACCGCGGCAAACTCCGCCCAGGCATTCGACGAGCTCATATCGACAATGCGCACGGCCTCGATGCGCGGCTTGGGCGGCTCGATTCCGAACAGGGCAGGGGGCTCGCCATTCTCGACACAGCGCCAGAACTTTCGCTCAGCCGTGATGATCAGGTGCTGGTAGAGCGGGTCGGCATGGGTCGTGATTTCAACCCACTTGCCGCCGCCGGTGATCACGGAAAGGACCGCTCTGCGGGCCGCTACCACCCACATATTGTGCTGCAATTGCGGAGCATATTTCTCGGCGGCCGCTTCTTCAGAGAAGTACCAGGGC
>JBAUGC010000774.1:0-2452 GCA_049679485.1 Xanthobacteraceae bacterium | reverse complement strand
GCCATGGCCGGCCTTGATGGCGGCCGGCTCAACATTGCGGCCTGTTCGCTCGGCGGCGCGCAGACCGCGCTGGACAAGTCGCTCGCCTACATGAAAGAGCGCCGGGCCTTCGGCAAGCGCCTCGATGAATTCCAAGCGCTGCAATTCCGCCTCGCCGATATGGCGACCGGTCTCGAAGCGTCGCGCACGCTGTTATGGCGCGCAGCGGCCGCCCTCGACCGCGGGGACGCGAATGCCACGCAGCTTTGCGCCATGGCCAAACGCTTCGTCACCGACACTTGCTTCGACGTCGCCAATCAGGCGCTGCAACTGCACGGCGGCTACGGTTACCTCTCCGAATTCGGCATCGAGAAGATCGTGCGCGATTTGCGCGTACACCAAATTCTCGAGGGCACAAACGAGATCATGCGCCTCATCGTGGCAAGAAGCCTGGTCGGACGATAAGCGCAATGGTCCTGCACGAGGGTGAGGTTATCGTTCGCGCTGAGCGGGCGCTGCGTCGGATCACGCTGAACCGGCCACAGGCGCTCAACGCTCTCACGCTCGATATGGCCGTCACCATGACGGAGTTTCTGCGCTCGTGGGCATCGGATCCCGAAGTTGGCGCAATCCTGATCGACGGCGCGGGCGAGCGCGGGCTGTGCGCCGGCGGCGACATCCGCGCACTCTATGACGCGGCGAAATCCGGAAGCACCCTACCCGAGCGGTTCTGGTCGACCGAATATCATCTGAACGTATTGATCGCGCGCTATCCGAAGCCTGTGATTGCGGTCATGGACGGCGTTGTGATGGGCGGTGGGGTCGGCGTTTCCGCTCACGCGTCGCACCGCGTTGTCACCGAGCGTTCTGCCGTGGCCATGCCGGAGGTCGGGATCGGATTCTTTCCCGACATCGGCGCGTCCTTTTTGTTGGCGCGGGCACCGGGACATGTCGGAACGTATTTGGCGCTGACCGGTGATCGCATGAGCGCAGCCGATGCCATCTATTGCGGATTTGCCGACGTGCACATTGCGGCCGGAAAGCTCGCCGAGCTTTCTGTTGCGCTCGCCGATTGTCGCACGGCCCACGATGTGCGAAAGCAACTCGGCAGATTGTCCAGCGCTCCTGCACCTGGCCGGCTGAAGGCGGCGCAGCCCTGGATTGACACCTCTTTCGAAGCGGATCAGGTCGAGACGATTTTCGAGGAATTGCGGTCGAGTAAGCTGGACGAGGCAATTTCGGCCCTCGGGACAATGCAAAAAGCGTCCCCGACGTCCCTGATGATAACGCTTCGCAATGTTCAAGCCGCGGCATCGTTCAAAAGAGTAGAGGAAAGCTTCCAGCAGGATTATCGTATCGCGCTCGCCTGCATCGCCGGCCATGATTTCATCGAAGGCATTCGCGCGACCATTGTCGACAAGGATCGCAGCCCGAAATGGCGCCCCGGCAGGCTTGAAGACGTCACCACTAAAATCGTCGATCGGCACTTCAAGCCGGTCGGCGCGCTGGAACTGACTTTCCCGAACTGAAAGAGGCTTGCGCCAATGCCCCATATCGGATTCATCGGTCTCGGAAACATGGGCGGCCCCATGGCCGCCAATCTGGTCAAATCCGGCGAACACGTGCTCGGCTTCGACGTCATAACGGCATCGCGCGAGACCTCCGCGCGGGACGGCGTGCAGATCGTCGCCAACGCCAGGGCGTGTGTCGAAAACGCCGATGTGGTCATAACCATGCTGCCGGCCGGCGAGCACGTCCTGTCGGTATGGAACGACATCGTGCCGCATGCGCGGCAGGGCACGCTCTTCATTGATTGTTCGACGATTGACGTGGCGAGCGCGCGCAAGGCGCATTTGCTTGCAGCGTCGCGCGGCATCGCCACGCTTGACGCGCCGGTCTCCGGCGGCGTCGGCGGCGCCACAGCGGCGACGCTTACGTTCATGGTCGGCGGCACGGCGGCGGCATTTGCACACGGCAAGCCGGTGCTCGAACGCATGGGCAAGCGGGTGGTGCATTGCGGCGAGGCCGGCAACGGTCAGGCGGCAAAGATCTGCAACAACATGATTCTCGGCGTGTCGATGATCGCCGTCAGCGAAGCCTTCGTGCTGGGCGAAAAGCTTGGCCTCTCGCACCAGGCGCTTTTCGACGTCGCTTCGGCTTCGTCGGGACAGTGCTGGTCACTGACCAGCTATTGCCCAGTGCCGGGCCCGGTGCCCACAAGTCCGGCGAACAGCGGCTACAAGCCAGGCTTCGCCGCAGCCCTGATGCTGAAGGATCTCAAACTGGCGAAAGAAGCCGCGGGATCGGTCAAGGCGAACACCGCACTTGGCGGTCAGGCCGCCGCGATCTACGAGCACTTTGCGCAATCGGGACACAGCGGCGATGACTTTTCCGCGATCATCAACCTGGTACGCGAGGCATCCCGGCACGACTGATTGCACGTATCGTCATGCCCGGCGCGGCCGGGCATGAC
>JBAUGC010000773.1:0-2245 GCA_049679485.1 Xanthobacteraceae bacterium | reverse complement strand
GTGCAGCGGTTAATCGCGCCTTATCTCAAAACCTACGCATTCGATCTCATTGGCATGGGCAAAAGCGATAAACCGCTCAAGGATTGGGACTACACGTTTATCAATGACGCCCACATGATCGCCGAGCTGATGGACAAACTCGGCCACAAAAAGATGATCATTTGCGGCGATGATTGGGGCGGCGGAATCGCTCTTCTTTTTGCCTCGCTCTATCCAGAAAGAACCGAACTGTGCATTTCAATCGATCCGGTAAATTATGATAATTGGCCGGTGCCTGAACTCGAGTCGGTGGGAGCAGCCTATTTTATTGAGGACGACCAGGAATTTGCCTCAGCAATGCGCGACTTCCCAGCTAAGATCGCCCAAACGCTGCGAACGATGATCTATCGCCCGTGGAAACTGACATCTCTCGATCAGCGGGAATATATCGAGCCTTATGTCACGATCGACTACGCTCATGGCGGAGCCCAGTTGAACCGCGATGCCCGCTATGCCCAACTAAAGCTCGATGCCATCAGGGCATTAGCCAAACGTGCTGCATCCATGGATCCAAACTGGATGATCAACCTGGATTTCCAGCGCATCGCCGCACCGACCATGATTCTTTGGGGCGCGCGCGATATTTTCTTAGATCCGCGCGCTCGCTGGCGACTGAAGAATGACATCATCAATGCCCCGGTGCGCGTGCAACTAGTCGAAGAGGCCGGCCACCTGCCGGGGGTGGAGCGCCCCGAATTCGTGGCTGAGTCGATCCTCGATTTTGTGACAGAGCACCGCGGCCTCGGTGCCATAGCCCAGCCATATCGCGGCGGGTTGGTTGAGGAATGAAGATGAGAGGGCAAGCCGCGGAATCATCATACGAAATTTGTACAAAGTGCAAGTAATACAGTTGCGCCATGCGGGACAATCGTCCTCGCCGACCGAAGCGCAATCTCGGGGTTATCCTCTCGAGATCAGCGCCGCCGCATAGCCACGACATATTTCAAAAGAGTCTGCACCCGTCGTGCTGAACGTGAGAAATTCTGCAAACCATTTTCAGAGCATAAGTTCTCGTGGCACTTCAATACCATGCTCTAGCGACTTCTTGCGAGCTAACAGCCGGCGTGAACCGGGCAGGCGGGCACCTTGCTGAGATTCGATCGCGGCCACAAGCGCTTCGACACGCTCGCCGAAAGTAGAATGTCCAAAAGCTGTTGGGTCCATCGCGAAGAAAAGTTGGCCTGTCCCCGGCGGCGGTCCTCCGCCATCCAAGAACGACGAGGCCTCGAACGCGAGGTGAGCACCCACGAGACACCCCGCGAGTATCTCTACGACCAAAGCTAATGCAGAACCCTTCGCATCTCCCATTGGAAGCATCGTACCTTCAAGGGCTGCGCTCGGATCGCACGTCGGAGTACCCCCAATGTCGAGCGCCCAACCTTCGGGAATTTTGTCTCCTCTTTGTTTGGCGGCGAGTATATTGCCGCGCGCCACTTTCGAGACGGAGAGGTCAACTATCAACGGTGTGCCACTGCGACGTGGCACCCCGAAGGCTATTGGATTGGTGCCAAAAACTGCAGTCCGTCCGCCCCACGGTGCAATCGCTGCTGGTGTGTTGGCAAAAAACAATGAAACTAATCCGCGCGCTGCAAGCCGTTCCACATGGAGGCCGGCAGCTCCGCTATGACTCGAATGACGTATGGCGGCGGCCGCAATACCCTGTCCGCGACAGAGATCCGAAAGCTGACCAATAGCTAGGTCAATTGCTGGATACGCAAAACCCGAAGCAGCATCGATTACGATCACGCCGGGCGCAGCGATCGTGGAGGTAGGAACGGCTTGACCATCGATCTTACCCCGATCGAGCATGGTCGCGTAGCTAGGCAATCGCGAAAGTCCATGGCCCCTAAGACCTATCGCCTCAGCACCAACCAGAGCGTGCGCTACCGATAAAGCTGTTTCTTCTCTGCACCCACGTTCCGCAAAAAAGTTCGTCGTCCGACGCGTAGCCTCTTCAAGAGAGATCCGCTGATTGACCATATGTCTCCCCTGATTGTTAGATCATCTTACGGCACCATAACCGAGAGCCTCCACGCACCACAGCCGCATCTTCTCCACTCGCTCAAGAGGATAAATGTTTACCAACTTTTTGACCTTACAGCGGGCGACGAGGTCGTGTGGCCGAAGTGACCCCTAGGCAGAAAACTACTAAGGCTAGTGGCCGCGCCCGATGGGCCGCATGCTTCGGTTACTCGAGCATCAGCGC
>JBAUGC010000772.1:0-2145 GCA_049679485.1 Xanthobacteraceae bacterium | reverse complement strand
CGGAATTCACGCGCGACGCTGACGAGACGGCGGCACTCGATCGCGGCACCGACATGGTTTCGGTGGTGACTGGGCGCGGGGGCTTACGCATCGAGGCACATGATGCGCTGCGTCCCATTGCCTCCGAGTTGCTCACCGCACAGAGCTGGAATCAGCGTGTGGCATTGTGCGTTCCTGAAGCAGCTTGTGCCATGAACCAGCGCTCGGCACTGAGTGAGATCGGTCCGGATCGTGATGCGCTGCGCGAACAGGATCGCGCCGCCATACTCTTCGACCTCGGCCTCGGCGCATTGCAGATCGATGCCTGCGTCCGCAGCCGCGACGCGACTGTCATCGCGGCGCTCCGGCACTGGGTTGGACAATCGCTATTCGCCCCCGGCAACGGCGCCATGGGCGTGATCCTGGCGGCAAATCCGCATCGGGTCTTCCTCAGCCGCGTGGGGCGCGTCGAAGTTTATCAACCGATCCCGCCGCCGGACGGAAAGAGTCCCGACGGTCCGCATACGCATGTTCTCCCCAGGCTGTTGCGCCACAAACGCACCCACGCGGCGACGGAAGCTGTGCCGGCCGGATGGATTCCGTGCGCTCACTTCTATCCGCCGCATCCGCTGCGGGATGCCTTCGGTCATCATCGATCCTTCCAATCGGAACGCCACGCGGCTTTCCAAATGATTATGGCCCGCTACGGCGACCCGCAACTCGTCGACGTCAAACACCGCGTTGTCGAGGCGGTGGTCGCTGGGCAGCGGCCGCCCGACGTCGGAATAGCTGCCGACCGGTTCGCACGTGCTGCCGTCCGCGTTGCGCTGCGGCAATTGCAGGCGGCGGAGCAGAATTCACCGGCGCTGGCGGCTTGGCTCTCCGCTCATGACCGGCTCGACCCGGACGAGCCGAACGATTCGATCGGCGACCATCCCTGCACGGCGTGAGCCGCGATCGCGGCAGGAAGGCCACGTCGTCATCGTCTTCGATCTTGCAAAGTGCTAGCCTTCAACAAAAGGAGATCAACAATGTCCGTCGACACCCTGCGCCGTCCAGCGCAACCAAGCCGGCTCGCTCCGATCGAACCGCGGTTCGCTCCACTGTTTTGCCTGGTCCTGCTGACCGCCGCCTGCGCGCTGGCGAGCTTCGCCTTCGCTTGTGCGACGCCGTTCGCGGCATTTGCCGTAGTAGCTGGCGCCCTGCTGTCCTTGCCTGCGGCGCTCCTGGTGGTCGCGGCGGCGTGAGTGGTCAATCAGGCGATCGGCTTCGGCGCGCTCGGCTATCCGCACGATTTGAATACAGTGCTATGGGGTTTCGCCATCGGGGCCGCGGCGCTGGCGTCGACTGGGGTGTCCAAACTGGTGCTGCACTCGGTCGCGCGAACCGGCACGCCCGCCGCGCTGGGCTTGGCCTTCGTCGGAGCCTATGCGGCCTACGAGATCGTGCTGTTTGCTGTCACGCCGTTGTTGGGCGGGGCTGGTTCTTTCACCTTGGCGATCGTCGGGCGGCTCGCCGTCTTGAGCCTGCTGTGGCTGATCGGATTGGTTGCGGCCTGCGAGGTGTTCCGCCTTCTTAAGCCCGTTCGCCAGCGTCAAATAGTGTCCTGATTGTTTCAAAACGACAACAGCCGCCGACTCATCACCGATCCGATAATCAGGACAACAAGCTCGGCGCCGAATGCCGTCGGCAAGCTCTATCCGCAGACGGCCGAAATGAAGTGGCCCTGTGGCGTTACGGCTTACGGGAGGATGCTGTGATGACAACCGAAGATCTATTTGAGATTGAGCCTATTCCCTAGGGCGTCGTTGTGCACTAACGTAAGTCAATGGGGCAGCCCGAACTGCGGGCTGGCGTTCTGACCAAATCGTCCGGTGGCATGCGCGGCATCTTCGGAATAAGCGTGAAGTCCAAGCGTTTCGTGCGGCCGTTGCTCGCCATTGCCGTCGCTTATGCCGTCGCAGCGCAAAGCCTCCTCCTGGCGTTCGGCGGATTCGCCCCGGCTGCGCCTAGCGATACTAGCGCACCGGCCTTTGAACTTTGCCTCCACGACGGCCAAGCCGCACCCGGATCATCGGACGGCGTGCCGAGCCATCCCGGTTGTACGCATTGCATCTTCTGTTTTGCCGGGTCGCATCACGCGGTGGCCGCGGCCACCCCCGCTCT
>JBAUGC010000771.1:0-1754 GCA_049679485.1 Xanthobacteraceae bacterium | reverse complement strand
GGATGATCCTGGTACGCGAAGCCGGCGGCTTCGTTACCGATCTCGACGGCGGCGATGGCATCATGACCAAGAGCCAAATCGCCGCGGGCAACGACACCATGCACCACGAGCTGCTGCGGCTGTTGCGCGAGGCCGGCAAGGAAGCGGCGCGGCAGCCGGCCGCCTTGTGAAGCTTAACGTCACGCGCCGCGCCATTACCGTGCCGCAAATGGTGCGGCAGGTCCAAATCGCGGCGAATCGTATATTACAAACGGCAAATCGTGCATTTTTCTTCGACCGCGCCTATGCCATATTGGATCAGGTACCGGGCGCTGAGTTAAAGGCCGATGGCGAATAATAACCTCGACCCAGCCAAGCTGTCCTCGCCCCGCATCTTTCTGATCCGGATGCTGGTGTTTCTGATCCTGTGCGGGCTTATCGGCTTCGTGCTGCAGCGTCAGATCCTCACCGCGTTCATGGCCAACCCGTGGCTCAACGGCCTGATCTTCTGCGTGCTGTTGATCGGCATCATCCTGTCGTTCGCCCGGGTGATCCGGCTGTTCCCGGAAGTCTCCTGGGTCAACAGCTTCCGCCGCTCCGATCCGGCGCTGGCGAGGACGCGGGAACCGAAACTGCTCGCTCCGATGGCGGCCATTCTCGGCGGCGAGCGCGCCGACCGGGTGTCGATTTCGGCGCAGACCATGCGCGCGTTCCTCGATTCGCTCGGCACCCGGCTCGACGAGGCGCGCGACATTTCGCGCTATCTGACCGGGCTCCTCGTCTTTCTCGGCCTCCTCGGAACTTTCTGGGGCCTGATCGCGACGGTCGGCTCGGTCGGCGGCATCATCAACAACCTCAATGTCGGCGGCGACGCCGACACGGTGTTCAATGCGCTGAAGGAAGGGCTCGCGGCGCCGCTCGGCGGCATGGGCATCTCGTTCTCGTCGTCGCTGTTCGGGCTCGCCGGCTCGCTGATCCTCGGCTTTCTCGACCTGCAAACGAGCCAGGCGCAGAACCGCTTCTACACCAACCTCGAAGACTGGCTGGCGACGACGGTGCAGGAACTCGGTGCGGCCGCACCCGGCGGCGCGCTGCCCGTCGCGCTACTCGATGCCATCGAGCGGCTGCGCAATTCGATCGGCGACGCCGCATCGGGCAAGGCGACCACCGCCGCGATGGCAAACCTCGCCGAAGCGATCCAGGGCCTCGTGCAGCACATGCGCTCCGAGCAGCAGATGATCCGCGACTGGGCCGACGCGCAGGCCAAGCTCAACGCCGACATCCGCCGCTTCATGGAGATGCTGTCGCGCGAGACCGTCGACAGATAACATGAGCCGGGCGCAAAGTTGATTTAGGCGCGAAACAGATGGCGCTTTCCCGCAGCCGCGACAGCGGCATGAATTACTGGCCGGGCTTCGTCGACGCGCTGTCGACGCTGATCCTGTCGATCATCTTTCTGCTCACCGTGTTCATGGTGGCGCAGTTCTTCCTGTCGCAGCAAATCGCCGGCAAGGATACCGCGCTGGCGCGGCTCAATGCCCAGATTTCGCGGCTGTCGCAGCTCCTCTCGCTGGAGCAGACCGGCAAGACCAGCCTCGAAGACGAAGTCGCGCAATTACGCGCGTCGCTGTCGGCCGCCGAGGGCGAGCGCGACCGGCTGCGCGGCACGGTCGAGGGCGCGCAGAGCGCAGCGCAAAATGCCGACGCCGGCAAGGCCGCGGTCGGCAAGCTCACCTCGCAGCTCGACATGGAGAAAGAAGCCACTGCCCGGGCAG
>JBAUGC010000770.1:0-3686 GCA_049679485.1 Xanthobacteraceae bacterium | reverse complement strand
GTCTTACCTTGTGCACACCCTTGGCTTTATGAGCTTCGACGTGCCCGATTTAGACGGCGCGGTTGCTGACTATACCGAGGTTATGGGTCTGCAACTCGTGGAACGAACGGCAGAGCGTGCCATTCTTACTTCGAACGAACGCCGGGCCGAGCTCATACTTCATCGCGGAGAGCGCGCTTGCGTGCGGGCAATCGGCCTCGAAGCATACGACGCGGCCGCCGTTGATGAGGCCGCGAGCCGTGCGCCTGCGCAAGGTCTACGCATTGTCAACCGCACGCCCACCGTCGAGTGGTGTGAGCGCGCGGTTACGCTGGCGACCGAAGACGGGCTTCTGATTGAGGTGCACTCGCCCATCCCCGAAGACCGGCCGCGTCGGTATTTAACGTCCGGTGTTCGTCCGCGCCGCATAGACCATATAGGGCCACGGAGCACCGATCCTGAGCGCTTGTCGCGCCAGCTGCAGAGCGTGCTGGGAATGAAGATCAGTGATCGGACTCGCGCCGGCGAACTCATTTTCATGCGCACTGGAAATTTGCGGCACCACACGTTCAGCATCGTGCAAAGTCCGGCTGCTGGCATGCATCATTATGCTTGGGAGATGTTCTCGTTTAACGACTACTTGCAAATCGGCAACCTTCTTGCGCAGGCCGATTTAAAATATGCCTATGGCCCGGGCCGGCACGGTCCGGGCGACAATCTTTTTACCTATCACCAGGATCGCAGCGGCTTAATGGTGGAGTGCACGGTGGAAATGGAAGTCATTTCCCACGACAGTTCCCAGTACAAGGTTTGGGACTTAACTAACCCGAAACTGATGAATCAGTGGGGCATTGATCCGCAACCTTGGTGGCTGGAGCATAACACCGTGTTTGCCTCGGCCTAAGGAAGGGTTCCGATTCGGCTCAGCGGGCGGTTCCGATAGGGGGTTAATGGTGACAGCGGGGAGGTCGTTCGGGTAGGCTCATCCATCCGGCAACTAGAAGAGCGTATGCTCCGGTCGGGAGGAAGCCTCAATGTATGAAGAACTGATCCGATCGATCGGTACGAGCCATTTTAGCACCGCCGCCTTCGCGCTGTTGCGACGCAAACTAGAAGTGCGGCATTTAACGATCGCCCGCTACTCGCAATATAGGCCGATGGAGCTGTTTGCGGTGGAGTGCCAAGGTGGCGAACGCATCTTTTACCCCGCCATTGATTATTATATGCGGGGCTCTTACGTGGGCGATCCCTTACTCCCTTACTATAGTGGCTCTGGTAGGTCCGAGCATCTATTATTTTCAGTCAATGCCGAGGAAGTTTGCAATCTCGAAGTGCGTGAAAGGCTCTACAGTTCTGTTGGCATCGCTGGCAAGCTTTCGCTGATCATTCGGCGTTCAGAGGACGCCCTAACTCTATCGGTATATCGTTCCCAAGATGCCGGTCGCTTTCGCCAGAGCGATATCAATATCATGCGATCTGTAAGCAGTATGCTCGCGGCGACCGTTGAACGACATGTTACGCTGCTTAGCTCGGCGCCTCTGAATACTTCGACGGAACTAGCTAAGCTTGTGGCGGAAATGCCGCGGGGCGACCGCTTGTCGAAGCGGGAGACCGCAGTCTGCGCACACATTGTCGCCGGACACTCGACTGAAAGTATCGCGCTCAATCTTGGCGTTTCGCCACACTCTATTGCGACTTATCGCCAGCGCGCGTACGCGAAACTTAATATTAGTTCACAGAACGAACTTTTTTTACAGCTGCTTGGGCTTTGCGCTCGCCGGCCCAACGGACTGGCGCCTATCGGCGCATTCTTGGAAGCGGCGAAGCAGAAACTAGTTCATTAGCTCATCTTTTCCTTCATGGCCGCATCGATGCGCAGACGCATGAGAGCGTTGCCATAAGCGCTGCAACTCGAGATGCTGCCAGGACCGGATTTTCGGTAAGAGTTGGCCGATTGTTGTCGTATCGCGGCCAGACTTACTCCTGTTCACCCTTCTGTGAGCGATGCTTCTCAATTGTGGCGCGCTTTCAACGCCCTTCAGCTGTTCGAGTCCACTAGCTGCGACCGATCCTCGAACATTTTAAACCTCGTGCGGTCTTTCATTTTAGGCGAAGTCAAAATGTCGCGAGGTTGTCAGTCGCGACCGAGTCTCGGGAAAAGTCTCAAGGCATTCTGCCGTGCAATAGCGGCCCGCAGTTTGGCGTCTATCGGATAGGCATCGAGCATGGACGTAAATGCCCCGGCACGCGCGGCATTGGCGTACGGTAGATCGCTGCCGAAAGTGATGCGCGAGGTGTCTGCGAAGGCAAACAAGCTCGGCAAGGCGGTAGGCGAACTCGCCAGCGCCGTATCCATGTAGAACCGCTTTAGCCTCTCCAGGCCCAACACCGCATTCCCTTCCGGCGCACACGCGCGAGCGATCCGGTACGCCGCAAAGGGGACGAAGCCGCCGGCATGCGAAAGGATAAACCGCACGCGGGGAAATTTTTCGAACCAGTCAGCCTTGCAGATGCTGACGGCGGTGCGCACCGTGTCCAGCAGGAAGTCGGCGACATAAGCCGGTACTCCCGCGGCCACCTCTGCAGGCAGTGCGCCGGGATGCAGAAAAACGACGGCGCCGTGCGTATTCAAGAGACCCATGAGCGGCTCGAGCGACGGGTCGCCCATGTAGACGCCGTCGGTGTTCGTCATCAGGATGATACCATCGGCATTCAGTTCGTCGAAGGCGCGCTGCGCTTCGTCAATCGAGCCATCCACGTCTGGCAGACACAGCGTTGCGAAAAAGCCGAATCGGTCCGGGTTTTTGGCCACGATCTGCGCCGTCTCGATGTTGAGCGCTCGCGCCATCTGCCGCGTCTCGATGGCGTTGCCGAGATGGGCGCCGGGTGTCGATACCGATAAAATCGCCGTCGCGATTTTATGGGCATCCATGAAGCTGATCGCGCTTTCCACACTCCACTGCGGAATTGGCATGCCGCCCGTGGTGTAGCCGCGCATCTCCAACCATTCGCGATAGAAGGCCGGCACGATGTGGTGATGCGTGTCGACGCGATCCGTTGACCCGGCTCCTCGCGTCAGATGGGTGCTGTCGAGCATACTCCCTACCACGATGTTCAGGCAATCCGAGCGCCGATGCGCCAAGGATAGCAACGGCGAGCACAAAGCGGGCTCGATTGATTTGAATCACATCGCCCTGGAGGTCGGCGACATTGAGGAGGCGCTGACCTTTTACACGAGTCCAGTCCCGACGTGGGTTGCGGAATCGATAAATCTCACATCCTAAATTTCACGATTTTCTGTCGTTGCTCGCCCAAGCCTTCGATGCCGAGCGTGACTACGTCGCCAGCCTTGAGGAATATAGGTTCTGGCTTGATGCCGAGCCCAACGCCTGGTGGTGTGCCGGTGATGATGACATCGCCCGGCTCCATGACGAAATACTGCGAGCAGGCCCAGACGATGTGTCGGCAATCGAAGATCATGGTCGAGGTGTTGCCGCGCTGGCGTTTCTCGCGGTTGACGTCGAGCCACATACCCAAGTTTTGCGGATCTTTGATCTCGTCCTTGGTAACAAGCCACGGACCAAGTGGGCCGAACGACTCGCAGCCCTTGCCTTTAGTCCACTGGCCGGCGCGCTCGATCTGAAAAAGTCGCTCGGACCCCTCGTTGGCAAGACAATAGCCGGCGATGACGACCATAGCCTCGTTCT
>JBAUGC010000769.1:0-2225 GCA_049679485.1 Xanthobacteraceae bacterium | reverse complement strand
TGACGATCGAAAGCAGGACGAGCCACGTCTCGTAGGTCACCGGCATGCCGTCATCCCTTCGCTGTACGGGAAGGCTTACTTCACCGCATCGGGCATGAAACAATTATAAACGAAGTCGGGCCGCGCGCCGAGACCCATTCGACCGTCTTCGGGCCAATGATCCTCGTAAAGATCCCTGGAAACTTCCGCGCCCGGCGGCGCGGGATCATCCGTTGCGAATCGTCCGTCAGTAGCCGACCGTGAAGCGGCGCCGAGAATGCGCGGGCTTCTCCAGCTCGTCGATCATCGCGACCGCAAAATCCTCGTAGGAGATGCTGCTCTTGCCGTTTTCGTCGGTCAGCAGCTGGTCGCCGCCGAGGCGGAATTTTCCGGTACGCTGACCCGCGGCGATCATGGCGGAAGGCGACAGGAAGACCCAATCCAGCTCTTTCTCGGCCCGCAGCGTCTGGAGAAACTCGCCGCCCTTGAGAGCTTCCGGCTTGTAGGTCGCCGGGAACGCGGGCGTATCCACGAGCTTTTGGCCGGGCGCCACCTCGAGGCTGCCCGCTCCCCCAACGACCAGATAGCGACGCACCCCGGCCGCCTTCACGGCGTCGATCAAGGTGCGGGCGTCGCTGCCGGAAAAGTGCACGGCGCTGATCACGGCATCGTGGCCGGCAAGCAAAGCGATCAGACCGGCCTTGTCGAAGACGTCACCGCGCTTGGCTGTGACGCCCGGCTGCGACGGCGCATTCTCAGGATGGCGGGCAATCGCCGTAACCGTGTGATGACGAGACAAAAGTTCGGCCAGCAGACGCGTGCCGACGTTTCCGGTTGCTCCGATCAAAGCGACTTTCATATTTGATACTCCATGTGCGGCGGTCCCGCGTGATGGCCGCCCATCAATTGACCCGGCGCGTATAGCCGGCCCAATACGGTTCGCGCAGCGTGCGCTTGAGAAGCTTGCCGCTGGCATTGCGCGGCAGCGCGTCGATGAAATCGACCGAGCGCGGCCGCTTGAAGCCGGCAAGCTTGTCACGGCTCCACTCAATCAGCGACGTTTCAGTAAGACCGGTGCCCGTTCGCCTGACGACGACAGCTTTAGCCGTTTCGCCCCATTTCGGATCGGGCACGCCGATCACGGCGCATTCGAGGATTTCGGGGTGGCCCATGAGCACGGCTTCGATTTCGGCCGGATAAACGTTCTCGCCCCCGGATACGATCATGTCCTTGAGCCGGTCCTTGAGGAAGATAAAGCCGTCTTCGTCCAAATAGCCAGCATCACCGGTATGAAACCAACCGTCGCGGATGGCTTGCGCCGTTTCCTTCTCGCGCTGCCAATATCCGGCCATCAGATTCTCGCCTTGGTAGACAAGCTCGCCGACTTCATGAGGCGGTAGGCCTTTGTCGTCCGAATCCACGACGCGTACACGGCCGCCAAACATCGGCCGGCCGCACGAGAGCATTCGGTCGCCGAAATGATGGTCATGCGGCAGCGCGGTAATGGGTCCTGTAGTCTCGGTCAGTCCGTAAAGCTGCGAGAAACGGCATTTGAACGTCTCGATCGAGCGGCGCAGCAGATCGGGGGAGATAGGTGCCGTGCCGTAGGTGATGTGCTTGAGCGCCGAAAAGTCTGCGGTGCGCGAAGCCGGCAGCTCGGTCAGGTACAGCATCAGCGTCGGCGCCAGTAGCGCGGTTTCGACCTTCTGCTCCACCATGGTTTTGAGCAGAATGTCCGCTGCAGTCTCACGCACGATGATCGCGGTCGAGCCTTCCTGCATCGCCCAGATCGCCCAGCCGGCGCCGCCGATGTGAAACAGCGGTAGGCAAACCAGATGGCGGCCGCCTTCGCGCAGCTGGGGAATTTCGAGCGCCAGGCAGAGGCCGGTATTGAGGACGTTCCAGCCGGTCAGCATTGCGCCTTTCGGCAATCCGGTCGTGCCTGAAGTGCAGAACTGGCAGCTCACGGCACCGTCAACGTCACGCATCGGGTCGGCGCCACCGCGCGGCAACTCGGCAAAGCTCATGACCGGAACGTTCGAACCGGTCGCGAGCGGCTTGAACTCCGGCCCGACCACGATCAGCCTCGGCTTGACGTCGTCGATGATCGCCTTGATCTCGTGCGGCGTCAGCCGCCAGTTGAGCGGCGCAATCACCAGCCCCGCCTTGTCCAGCGCAAAGAACAGTTCGAGATAGGCCGCGCAGTTTTTGTCGATGACGGCGACGCGGTCGCCCGGTTTCAGTCC
>JBAUGC010000768.1:0-16651 GCA_049679485.1 Xanthobacteraceae bacterium | reverse complement strand
GACGTGCTCTACGACATCAACGATCAGCTGGTCGAACCTTTCCGCGAAATCAGCGATATGGAGCCGCGCGTTACCGGCAATCATGGGGTCAGCAAGCGCGAGGAAAAGGCGGCGATCAAAAAGGTGGTCGCCAGCTCGCGTTTCGTCCTGCCCGTCCATGACCGCCCGGCCATCATCGAGGTCGGACAAGTCATTGGCCGGCTGCAGGATGTGGTTCCCGGCCCGGTAATCCAG
Source organism: Xanthobacteraceae bacterium (assembly GCA_049679485.1). Lineage (GTDB taxonomy): Bacteria > Pseudomonadota > Alphaproteobacteria > Rhizobiales > Xanthobacteraceae > BOG-931. The sequence continues at coordinate 16,417 of JBAUGC010000768.1, read as the reverse complement.
TCGCTGCCGCGCCGCAACTGGTTCGCGGCGTGACCAAGGGAGGCGTGCGATGAGTCACTCCGCGCTGCGCCGCGAATTTTCGGATTTGATCGATCTCGACGCACCGGTCGATCGGCTGGCCACCGGATTTACGTTTACCGAGGGACCGATCTGGCATCCGCGCGATCAGTTCCTGCTGTTCTCAGACATGCCGGCTGACGTGCGTCGTCGCTACGACGAGCGCGGCGGCGTGCGTGAGGTGATGAAGCCATCAAACAAATGCAACGGCATGACTTACGACGCGAATTTGGGCCTCATAGTCTGCGAGCATGCCACGTCGAGTCTGATCCGCGAATCCAACGGGCGCCGTGAAGTCCTCGCCTCGCACTTCGACGGCAAGGAGCTTAACAGCCCGAACGACGTCTGCGTTCGTTCCGACGGCTCGATCTATTTCTCCGATCCGTGGTACGGCCGCATGCCGGTCTATGGTGTCGAGCGGCCACGCCAACTCGGATTCCAGGGCGTGTATCGCGTCCCGCCGGGGGGCGGGCAGCCGGAGCTTCTGGTCGACCGCAATCTGTTCGAACAGCCGAACGGACTCTGCTTTTCGCCGGATGAGCGGCAGTTGTACGTCAACGACACGGTACGCGCACTGATCCGGGTTTTTGACGTCAATGCCGACGGATCGCTTGGCCCCGACCGCATTTTCGCCTCCGGCATCCGCTCCGAACTGGAGCCGGGCGTCCCCGACGGCATGAAGTGCGACAGTGCCGGCAATGTCTGGGTGACGGCGCCCGGCGGCGTCTGGGTCTATTCGCGTTCGGGCGCGCTGATCGGCAAAGTCAGAGTGCCGGAACTGGTCGCCAATCTGCATTGGGGCAAGTCGGATTGGCGCACGTTGTTCATGTGCGCGACCCATTCGCTCTATGCCGTGCGCACCAAGATCGGCCCGCACATCGAGCCATTCATGCGCCCAAATGCAAGCGCCGGCGCGGGCACAACATCGACAGCCGCGCCTGCAACAGCTCCCGAGCGCGCCAGCACGAATAATGGGCTATCGCTCGATCCCTCGCGCTGCGCGCTCATCATCCAGGACATGCAGAACGATGTCATGATGGACGGCGGCGCGTTTGCCTCGTCCGGCGCACCGCAACACGCACGTGAACAGAACGTCGTCGAGAACATTCGCCGCCTTGCCGATGTGTGCCGCGCCCGCGGCGTGATGATCATCCACGTTTGGTTCGTCGTCGACCCAGGCGCGCCGGGAGTCACACTTAACGCGCCGCTGTTCGAGGGCCTGGTCGATTCCAAGGCGATGGTGCGAGGGACCTGGGGTGCCGCACCGGTCGCTGGCCTGGAGCCGCAGCCCGGCGATCACGTTGTGGAGAAGATCCGGATGAGCGCGTTCGAAGGCAGCCACCTTGAGATCGTGCTCCGGTCCGGCGGTCGCGATACCATCATCGATACCGGCGCGTGGACCAATATGTCGATCGAACACACCGCCCGCACCGCCGCCGACAAGGGCTATTTCGTCGTCGTGCCGGAGGATTGCTGCTCGACCATGAATGCCGACTGGCACCGCGCCTCCGTCCAGTACGCGATGCAGAACGTCGCCGCGGTGACGAAGGCGAATGAGGTCATCGCCGCGCTCGGCTAAGACGGCAAGGTGAGCCCTTCGCTGGTGAAGGCCCGTTGGACCGCCGGGCGGGCGGCAAGCCTGTGCGCGTGCGTGGTCCAGCGTGGGAATTCCCGTTCCATGTCGAAGCCGAGAATCGGACCGCGCCCCCAGGTCCAGTAGACCAGGAGAAGCGGGTCGTCGACGCTATAGCGCTCGCCGATCGCCCAGGGCCCCGCACCTACTTTTTCATCCACCGCCTGCCAAAGCTCACGGCAGGTCTTTTTGCCGGTGGCCGCGACATCCTCAACCGCGCGGACGTCGGAAGCGTAACGCGCCGCACGCCGAACGTGGGTAAAGGCGACCTGAATCGTGGACGAGAGCCAGTTAAGCCACTCGGCGCAACGCGCTTCCTCGCGTGAATCCCACGGCCAGAGCCCGGCGGCCGGATGGCGCGCCGCGATGTAGCGCAGGATCGCCGGCGCTTCCGTCAATACCCAGTCGCCGTCGGCGAGCGCCGGCACGCGGGCCTTTGGATTGATGCGCAGATATTCAGCGCTGCTTTGTTGATTGGTTCCGAGATCGACGCGGGACAGCTCGAACGGCGCGCCGACCTCCTCGAGCGCGATATGCGGGGCAAGCGAGCACGCACCCGGCGCATAATAAAGTCTCATTCCAGCTCACTCCGCGTTTCGCAACGCCGCCGATCAATAAGTCGCCCGGCCGCCTGAAAGGTCGAACACTGCGCCGGTAGTGAACGAATTTTCCGCGCTTGCGAGCCAGCAGATCATGGATGCCGCCTCGTCAAGTTCGAGCATGCGTCCACGCGGAATCTTCGAAACAATCATCGCCAGAAAATCCGGCGCCTGGCTCAAAGCCAGTGTGGTCTTGGCAACCGCGGGGGTGACGCAATTGACCGCGATGTTGTAAGTCGCAAGCTCCTTGCCGAGCGATTTGGTCAACCCGATCACGGCCGCCTTCATTGAACTGTAGGCGGGCGCTTGCGGGTTCCCCTCCTTGCCGGCAACCGAGCTGAGATTGACGATGCGGCCGTAGTTCGCCGCAATCATGTGGGGGACGACCGTCCGGCAGCAGTAGAACGTGCCGACAAGCCCGACGTTGACCACGTCGCGGAACGCCTCGGGCGGATACTCCCAAGTCGGCGCATTGGGGCCGACGACCGCGGCGTTGTTGACCAGAATGTCGATTTTGCCGAAGTGCGCGATGGTCGCTTTGGTGGCGGCTTCGACGGCGGCAAGGTCCGCGATATCGACGGCAAGGCCCTGAACGCTGTCCGGCATCCCCATGCTCGCTATTGTTTTATCGAGTAGCGCGCGATCCCGATCCCAGATGGCGACCTGCCCGCCGGAAGCAAGGATCCGGTTCGCGACGGCGAGTCCGATGCCCTGCGCTCCGCCGGTCACGACGGCTATCCGCTTATTCAAGTCATAGACATTCATAACGCCCCCCGCGCGCTGTTGGCGTAGATGGGTAACCGGGGGCAGTGGCGCTAGCAAGTCGTCCAATCGAGCCGAGTGAGAGACGACAATCATCTTTGCAGCCGATCTTTCTGACCTGCGCCTCATGCAGGGCTGTTTGTCAGAATCGTGTCGAGCAATTATAATAGGCTGTTAAAGGTTCAAATCCTGCCGCTCCGACCACCCGCCCTACACTTTGATATAGCGTAGCGTGCCTGCAAACGGCTGCTGTTGGGCGGGCTTTTTCGTAAAGGTCTTGGCGAAAGCAGCATCTTTGGTTTAAATCGACAGATGAGATTTTTCCATGACCGCTCGGATTTATAAGCCAAGCCGCACGGCAATGCAGTCCGGCCAGGCCAACACCAAGGCGTGGGTGCTGGACTATGAGCCGGAGCAGCCGCGCACGGTGGAGCCGCTCATGGGCTGGACCAGCTCAACCGATATGAAGCAGGAAGTGCAGTTGCACTTCGACACTAAGGAGGAAGCCATTGCCTATTGCGAACGCAACGGCATTCCTTACCAGGTGTTCGAGACCAGGCCGCCGGTACGCCCGCGCATCTCCTACGCCGACAATTTCGCCTATCCGCGCCGCGAAGCCTGGACGCACTGAGACCTTAATCCGCCGGCCGGGCGGAGCATTGCGCCCAAGTAATGCTTAGGCGTGTTCGGGTGCCGTGCGGGCGGCCTCCGCCTGTTCGGCGGCAAGTTGCCGTCCTTGCGAGGCGGCGCGCTGGCGCAAGAGTGAACTGAAACGCTCTTCCGGCATCGGCTGACCGAGCAGAAATCCCTGGCCGTAATTGCAACCCATGCTGACCAGCGCGACCGCGTCGGATGCTTTTTCGATTCCAATCCCGACGGCGGCGCTGCCGAAACCGTGCGCCAGGTCGATGACCGTCTTGCACAACGGTGCGTTCACCTTGTCGCTAGCGCAGTCGTTGACGAAGGCGCGGTCGAGCTTGAGCTCGGCAAACGGCGACTCCTTAAGCCGCGTTAGTGCCGAATAAGCGCGGCCAAAATGGTCGATCGCCAGATGAATATTGAGGTGGCGCAGCTTTTTCGCCAACGCGCTCGCCAGCGGAAGCTCGGTGATGATCTGCTCTTCCGCGATATCAATGGTGAGGCCCGGCCATTTCTCGAACTTGTCGCGATAGGTCCGCACGATGTCTTCAACCGGCATCTTGACCAGCGCTTCGATCGGAATATTGACCGCGGGCCGCAACGTGACGCCGAGGTTGGCGAAGTTGACGCTGGCTTTCAGGGCCCGGTCGAGTGCCTGCTCCGACAGCGTGATCAGGCTCGACTCTGTGGCTCCGGGCATGAACGTGTTCGGCATCAGTATGCCGTGTTGCGGATGGCGCGCACGGGCAAATGCCTCGGTGCCGATCAGCTGCTTTTTTCGCAGATCGATCTTCGGTTGATACCAGAACTCGATCCAGCCCTGGCGCAGGGCCTCTTCGAGATCCACACGGGCCGCAAGCGATTGCGGATGCCCAAGCTTGAGGTCGTGCAGGACTTTCAAGAGTACGCTGGTATCGAACGGCTTCTTCAGCGGCGCCAGCATCCGGAGCCGCTGTTGCTCGCCGACGCTCTTGACGTGCTGAAGCACCGCCGAGCCGCGGTTGCTCATGAGCTGGACATAGCCAGCGTAAGCCCGCGTGCCGAGCGCCATCACGCATTCAAGCGCCTCGGCGGATTCCAGCGCGATATTGAGGAAAACGATGTCGGGAGCGCGGCGAGAGAGCGCCAGGCGAAACGTCTGGCCGTCGGGTAATTCCTCGGTATCAATCCCGACGCCGTGGAGAACCAGCGATAGGAAACTCCGGATGCTCGCGTCCCCATCAACGACAAAACCGAGGGGCACGCGCGCACTGCCGGCGCCTTTCTCGGCCTCAGCAGGCGCCCTATCGGATGCCGCTTTGGTCGCTGGTGCCGCTTTTGCGCTGTTTGCCAAGCTCATACCCTTGCAGCCGAATGACAAGTACTTGCAAAATTAGGTGCGCTTGCCGCGAGCGGCATCATTGAAGGAAATTGTTAATCAGTCGTTTCAGCCGCGCCGGCGACGCCTCGAGATTTATGCGCCGCCCGATTGGGCAGCGGCATTGAGTTGCCAGGGGTCTCCACGTAGCATGTGCACAAAAGCAAGTCGGCAACAGGAGGAAACCCGTGAAAGTGTGCATGTTTCACCTGATGCCGTACCGCGATTTGCCCGAAGATTTCGTGCAACGCTACAGCTCGGCATTCATCGATCCGCTGTGGTTCGATTTCGCCGATGCCGACAAGGTCGGTCAGTATTACAACGCGACCCTCGACGAGCTTCTTTATGCGGCCGATGCCGGCCTGCACGGCCTGTGCACCAATCAACATCATCAGAACGTCTATGGCTTCATGGCCAATCCGAGCCTGATGGGGTCGGTTCTTGCCAAGCTGACCAACGGGCAGAACGTCGCGATCGTTCAGCTCGGCTCGACGCTGCCCTCCACCACGCCGCCGACGCGCATCGCCGAAGAATACGCAATGCTCGACTGCATCAGCGGCGGCCGGCTGGTCGCCGGCTTTCCGACCGGCCTGCCGACCGACGCCGTCGTCAGCAACGCCGTCGTGCCGATCGAACAGCGCGAGCGTTTCCGCGAAGCGCTGGCGCTGGTCACCAAGGCCTGGTCCGCGAAGGAAATCTTCGCCTGGAACGGCAAGCACTATCAGCTCGGCATGGTGAACCTGTGGCCGCGGCCGATCCAGCAGCCGCATCCGCCGATCTGGATTCCGGGCTCAGGCATCTCGGCGACGGCGGAGTACGTCGTCGGGCTCGATCACTGCTTCTGCCACTTAAGCTATTTCGGTGCCAAAAACGCCGCACAGGTGGCCGACCGCTACTGGGAGCTGGTGGCGCGCAAGGGGCGAGACGACAATCCGTACCGTTTCAGTTTCTTGCAGCTTATCGGCGTCGCCGAGACCGACGCCCAGGCTGAAGAACTCTACGCGCCGCACGCCGAATACTTCTTCAACAAGCTGCTGCACACGCCGTCGTACTATCAGCAGATTCCGGGCTGCCTGGAATATCCCTCGCTGCTGCAGGCGGTACGAAATAATCCGCGATCGGCGCTCAATCTGCGCGAGCTCAAAGCCAAGGACTTTTACCAGCGCGGCTTCGTCATCGTCGGTAGTCCGCGGACCGTGCGCGAGCAGCTGATGGATGGGATGAAGCGGCTCCGTGTCAGCCACCTGCTGGCGCTGCTGCATTTCGGCTCGATGCCGACCGCTCTGTGCAAAAAGAATATTGACTTGTTCGCACGCGAGGTACTGCCGCATCTCAAAGACCTGTGGGACGACCAGTATGACGATCGGTGGTGGCCCGAACGTCTGAAGGCGAAGCGTCCGGCCGAGGCTATGGCGGCGGCGTCGTGACTTTGTGCGTCCGGCAACACACGAAGTCGTGACCGCGGCGGCCTTGGGCTTCGCGCCAATTGTGATTGGCGCGAAGCCTGCGCTTGGCCGTAACTGTAAGCTCATTCAATACGGCGCCGAAGGCGCGCAAGATTTCTGGAGGAGCAGATGGCAGTCAGTGGCAGCTTTTTAGTCCGCGCCGGTATGCGCGCGTTGTTGCTGGTTCCGTTTGTCGCCCTGGCGCTCAACGGAGCCCGTGCCGCGGAGCAGGCGGTCGTGATACCGGCGCCCGCAGTTGATGCGACGGCTCCGGTCAGTGGCGGTACTCAGACCGTTGTCTTGGCCGGCGGCTGTTTCTGGGGTGTGCAGGCAGTGTTCCAGCATACCAAGGGCGTGACCTCCGCCGTTTCGGGCTATGCCGGTGGCGAGAAGCAGACGGCGCACTATGAGATGGTCGGCGGCGGCCGGACCGGGCACGCCGAGTCGGTCGCGGTGACCTTCGATCCCCGGCAGATCTCCTATGGCAAAATCCTGCAGATCTACTTCTCGGTCGCACACAATCCGACCGAGCTTAACCGCCAGGGACCGGACGCTGGCACGCAATACCGTTCCGCGATCTTTTTCGCCAACGATGAACAGAAGCGGATCGCCAGCGCCTATATCGCCGAGCTCGACAAGGCTCACGTGTTTCCACGCCCGATCGTGACACAGCTCGAAGCCCTGCGCGGTTTCTATCCGGCCGAGGACTATCACCAGGACTTCGCCGTGCTCCACCCGGCCTATCCTTACATCGTGTACAACGACGCGCCCAAGGTGGAGAATCTCAAGCGGCTGTTTGCTAATGCCTATCGCGACATGCCGGTTACGGTGATGGCGTCCAGCAAACCCACCCAATAAATCCGCAGCTTATAAACCCCGCGGCGTCGTCGCGTCACGACGCACACCAAGGCGGACCACCGTCCAGCAGCGGTGGTTCGGCGCGTTCTGGCGCTGGAATCCGGCGGGTGCGAGCCGTCCTGCTTCCACACGTCTGTAGCCATAGCCCACGCCCCGGAATATTGTTATTTTTGTGAAAGCGGGGCGAGAAACGTCCGCTCCACAAAGGGGTAAACACGGGGAGGTTTGTTATGGCTATGGCGTCGACATACGTGCCGCTGCCGGAGGCGGAGCACAGCGCGCAGTTGCGCAAAGCCGTCATCGCATCGACCATCGGTACCACCATCGAGTGGTACGACTTTTTCCTGTACGGCACCGCAGCCGGTCTCGTCTTCGGCAAGCTTTACTTCCCGAACCAGGCGCCCCTTGCAGCGACGCTCGCCGCCTTCGGCACCTATTTCATTGGCTTCGCGGCCCGTCCAATCGGCGCTGCAATCTTCGGCCATTACGGCGATCGAATCGGCCGCAAGGCCACATTGATCGCGACGCTGCTGTGCATGGGCATCGCAACGTTCCTGATCGCGTTTGTGCCGACTTACGGGTCGATCGGCATCTGGGGCGCTGTGCTCTTGACCATCCTGCGGGCGTTGCAAGGCATCGGTGTCGGCGGCGAGTGGGGCGGCTCCGTGCTGCTGGCTATGGAATGGTCGCGCACCCACGGCCAGCGCGGACTGGTCGCTTCGTGGCCGCAATTCGGTGTTCCCAGCGGACTGTTCCTGGCCAACGTGGCGGTTCTCGTCTTCAGCGCCTGGTCGGGCGATCAGTTCGCGGTGTGGGGCTGGCGCATTCCGTTCGCGCTTTCCATTATCCTTGTCGCCATCGGCTTGTGGATCCGGCTCGGCATCCTGGAGACGCCGGTGTTCCAGCAGCTTTTGAACACCAACAAGATCGAGCAGACGCCGATTATCGAGGTGTTCAAGAAACAGCCGCGGGAGATACTGCTCTCGGCCCTGCTACGTATGTCCGAACAAGCGCCGTTCTACATCTTCACCGCGTTCATCTTCGCCTATGCAGTCGGGACCCTGCATATGTCGCGAAACTTGATCCTTACAGCGGTGATGGTGGCGGCCGTTGTGTCGTTCGTCACCATCCCGCTCTCCGGCCACATCTCCGATCGCATCGGGCGCCGGAAAATGTATCTGATCGGCGTCGTCGTCACCGGCCTGTTCGGATTTCTGTATTTCGGCATGGTGGATACGGCGTACCCGTCGGCGGTCTTCATCGCCATCGTGTTGTCGCTCATTCCCCACGATATCCAGTACGGACCGCAGGCGGCGCTGATTGCTGAATCCTTTACGCCGCGGCTGCGCTACAGCGGCGCCTCGCTCGGCTATCAGCTGGCGTCGATCATTGCCGGCGGACCGGCGCCGCTGATCGCTACCGCTTTGTTCGCCGCCTATCACACCGGCTATGCGATCGCCATCTACATCGCCGCCTGTGCCGTCATCAGCGCGGTGTCGGCGGCGTTCATGCCCGACTATACCGGCCAGGATATTTCCGCCGAATATGACGCGTGACACGGCCTGCCGGTATTGGCGCGCACGACCGCAAACGTGAAATAACCGGTGACCGCGGCCTCCTTCCTCCGTTCGGGGGGAGGGTGCCGCGCGCCCGTTTCGCAAGCGTCTCAGCACCGCCATGGATCAGGTAGCATCTGAAAAATCCGTCCGGAGCATGCGCGCCCGGCCATTCTATCTGCAGCTTTGGTTTCTGGTGCTGGTGGCGATGGCGATCGGCGTGGCGCTTGGCGTGCGTTACCCCGAAGTCGGCGCCCGCATGGAGCCGCTTGGCGATGCCTTTATCAAGGCAATCCGGGTGCTCATTGCGCCGATCATCTTCTGCACCGTCGTGCACGGCATCGCCAGCATGGCCAACATGGCGAAGGTCGGCCGCGTCGCCTTGAAGGCGCTGATCTATTTCGAAGTGCTGACCACGATCGCCTTCATCATCGGGCTTGTCGCGGTGAATCTGTTCCAGCCCGGCGCGGGAATGCATGTGGACCTCTCCCACGTCGATACCTCGAGCGTGGCGCACTATCTCGAACAGACCCAGAAGCGCACGACCGCGCAGTTTCTGCTCAACATCATTCCCAACACCTTCATCGGCGCGTTCAGCGAGGGCAATGTCCTTCAGGTTCTGTTCGTCTCGGTGCTCTGCGGGTTCGCGCTGAGCTGGATGGGTCCCGCCGGGAAGCCGCTGACCGATTTGATCGAAATAGCGGCGCAAATGTTCTTTCGTATCGTCGGCTTCGTGATGTGGGCCGCGCCAATCGGTGCTTTCGGCGCCATTGCCTTCACGGTTGGCAAGTTCGGCGCCGGCTCGCTGCTGTCGCTCGGCAAGCTGGTGGTGAGTTTTTATATCACCTGTCTTGTCTTCATCTTCGCCGTGCTGTGGCCGATTTCGCATTGGTGCGGGTTCAGCCTCATCAAGTTCATCCGTTACATCCGCGAAGAGTTGTTGATCGTGATTGCGACCACGTCGTCGGAGACCGTGTTGCCGCGCATGATCGCCAAGCTTGAGGCCTTGGGGTGCGAGGAAAGCGTGGTCGGACTCGTCATTCCGACCGGCTATTCGTTCAACCTCGACGGCACCTGCCTTTACCTGGCGACCGCGGCGGTATTTCTGGCGCAGGCGACCGACACGCCGCTGACCTTGGAGCACCAGATCGGATTGCTCTTGGTGCTGCTGTTGGCCTCAAAGGGCGCAGCCGGCGTTGCCGGCGCCGCGTTCATCGTGCTCGCCGCGACGTTGGGCGCGGTCGGAACCATACCGGTCGAGAGTGTAGCGATCATTCTTGGCGTGCACCGCCTGCTCTCGCAAGGGATGACCCCGACCAATCTGATCGGCAACGGCGTTGCCACTCTGGTCGTTGCCAAATGGGAAGGCGCGCTCGACGAGAGCCGCCTGCGCGCCTCACTGTAGCTGGTGCAGCCGCTTATATTCGGCGCGCCGGGCGTGCAGGATCGGTTCCGTGTAGCCGTTCGGCTGCACATCGCCTTTGAACACCAGATCGCGAGCCGCCGCGAACGCGACGGATTTTTCGAAATCGGGCGCCATCGGTGAGTAGTGCGGATCGCCGGCGTTCTGCTGATCGACGACGCCGGCCATGCGCTTTAAAGTATCAATCACTTGAGTTTCCGAAGTGATGCCGTGCCGAAGCCAGTTGGCGATATGCTGACTGGAAATCCGCAGCGTCGCGCGGTCCTCCATCAGCGCTACGTTGTTGATGTCCGGAACCTTCGAGCAGCCGATGCCCTGTTCGACCCAGCGCACCACATAGCCAAGAATGCCCTGCGCGTTGTTGTCGAGCTCCCGCTGAACTTCCTCGGGCGACCAGTTGACGCCGCGGGCGATTGGCACGGTGAGGATATCGTCGATGCTGGCGCGTGGGCGCGACGCCAGCTCCTGCTGCCGGCGGAAGACGTTGACCAGGTGATAGTGCGTGGCGTGCAACGTTGCGGCCGTCGGGGAGGGAACCCACGCGGTGCTGGCGCCGGCCTCCGGCTGGGTGATCTTCTGTTTGAGCATCGCCGCCATCAGGTCCGGCATTGCCCACATGCCCTTGCCGATCTGGGCGCGACCGGGCAGGCCGCACGCGAGCCCGATATCGACATTCCAGTCCTCGTAGGCGTGCAGCCAGGGTTGGTTGCGCATTTCGCCCTTGCGGGCCATCGGTCCGGCCTCCATGCCGGTGTGAATCTCGTCACCAGTGCGATCGAGGAAGCCGGTATTGATGAAGAACACCCGCGACTTCACGGTGCGAATGCATTCCTTGAGGTTCACGGTGGTGCGCCGCTCTTCGTCCATCAGACCAAGCTTGATGGTGTTGCGCGGCAGCACCAGCATGTCCTCGACGGCGGCAAACAGATGATCGGCGAAAGCAACCTCGTCCGGCCCGTGCATCTTCGGCTTGACGATGTAGATGGAGCCCCTCCGGCTGTTGCGCACCGGGCCGTTGCTGCTGAGATCGTGCAGCGCGATCAGGCTGGTGATGGCCGCATCAAGGATGCCTTCCGGCGCCGGCTGCCCGTCGCGGCCGATGACGCCTTCGTCCATCATCAGATGGCCGACGTTGCGGATCAGCATCAAGCTTCGGCCCGGCAGGACCAGGGCGCCGCCGTCGGGCTTGGTATGGGTACGGTCCGCGGCGAGGTGGCGGTTGACGGATTTGCCGTCTTTTTGAAAGACCTCGACCAGTGTTCCCTGGCACAGCCCAAGCCAGTTACGGTAGGCCGCAACCTTATCGTGCGGATCGACTGCTGCGATCGAGTCTTCCATATCCATGATGGTTGTAAGCGCGGCCTCAACAATCACATCGGCGACGCCGGCCGCATCGGTGCGGCCGACCGGATGCGCGCGATCGACGACCACCTCGATGTGCAGGCCATTGTTTTCGAGCAAGATCACTTCCGGTACGTCGGCATGGCTGCGATACCCGCGCAATTTCTTCGGGTCCGCGAGCCCGGTCGTCTGGCCGTTGTCGAGCGTGGCTGACAGCTCGCCCGCGCTGATCGAATACCCTGTCACATCGGCGTGCGAGCCCGACGCAAGCGGCACCGCCTGATCGAGAAAATGCCGCGCCCACGCGATCACGCGTTTGCCGCGCTCTGGATCGTAACCCTTGCTTTGGGTCTGGCCGTCTCGCGGAATGGCGTCGGAGCCGTAGAGCGCATCATAGAGCGAGCCCCATCGCGCGTTGGCGGCATTGAGCGCATACCGCGCATTGCTGATCGGCACCACCAGCTGCGGGCCGGCAACCGCCGCGATCTCGTCGTCAACATTCGCCGTATCGATCTTGAACGCCGGCCCTTCGGGCACAAGATAGCCGATGTCCTGGAGAAACGCCTTGTCAGCGGTCTCGTCCATATCGCGGCCGCGCCGTCCCCGGTACCAATCGTCAATTTTCGCCTGCAGCTCATCCCGCCGCTGCAACAGTTTGCGATTCAACGGGGCAAAACGGGAAATGATGTCATCAAGACCCCGCCAAAACGACGCGGCGTCGATGCCGGTGCCGGGGATGACCTCATGGACGACGAAATCGTAGAGGACTTTGGCGACCTTCAGGCCTGCAACCGATACGCGCTCAACTTCAGACATCGGAGGGTGTTGTCCTTCCTGACGTGTGAATCGCCTTCCAAATCTGCTCCGGCGTCAGCGGCAACTGAACATCGATGACACCGAGCGGCCTTAGCGCATCAAGGACGGCGCTGACAATGGCCGCCGGGGCGCCGATCGAGCCCGCTTCACCACAGCCTTTGGCGCCCAGCGGATTATTGGTGCAGGGCTGGCCTTCGTCGAACTCAGAAACGATCGCCGGCATGTCGCTGGCTCGCGGCATCGCGTAGTCCATGAACGAGCCGGACAGCAATTGGCCATTGGTAGCGTCATAGACGCATCGTTCGCGCAGCGCCTGGCCGAGGCCCTGGGCGACGCCGCCCTGGACCTGGCCCTCGACGATCATCGGATTGATCACAGTGCCGACGTCGTCCACGGCCCAATAGCCGATGACGCGGACGTCGCCGGTATCCTGATCGATCTCGACTTCGCAGCCGTGGGCGCCGTTGCTCCAGGCGAAACCCGAAGGATCATAGACTGCACTGTCCTGCAATCCGAGTTCTTCCTCAGGCGGGTAGAGAGTCGGAACATGGGCGGCGCGCGCGACCTCCCGCAGCGTGACGTTGCGGTCGGTGCCGGCGACTGAAAACGTCCCGCCCATGAACGTAATATCGTCGGTAGCGGCTTCGAGGAGATGCGCGGCGATGCGCTTGCCCTTGTCGATGATCTTGTCCGCCGCGCGATCAAGCGCTGAGCCGCCGACGGCGATCGAGCGCGAGCCGAAGGTGCCGGTTCCGATCGGTACCTGATCGGTATCGCCCTCCATGATGTCGACACCGGACAGCGGCACGCCAAGCCGCGACGAAAGGATTTGCGCAAACGTCGTGGCGTGACCCTGGCCGTGATTGTGGGTGCCGAGCAGCGCCTGCACGCTGCCGTCGGGTTGCACCCGGATCGTAGCCGCCTCAAAGAACCCGACGCGGGCCCCGAGCGAGGTTGCAAATCGCGACGGCGCGATACCAGAGGACTCGACATAGCAGGCAAGACCAAAGCCCCGCAGCTTTCCCTCGTGTGCGGTACTGTAGCGGCGCTTGCCGAAACCGCCATAGTCGGCGATTTGCAACAGGCGTGAAAGAATTTTCGGAAAGTTGCCGCAATCGTAGGTCGGGCCGATCGGCGTTTTGTACGGCATGGCGTCGGCGGCAACGAGATTTCGCCGCCTGATTTCGGCCCGGTCCAGCCCCAGCACGCGCGCAGCCTCGTCCGCCAGCCGCTCCAGCACGTAGCAGGCTTCGGGACGGCCAGCGCCACGATAGGCGTCAACAGGCAGCGTGTTGGTGAAGACGCCAGTCGATTGCGTTGCAATCGCCGGGGTGCGGTAAACGCCGGCCAGCAGTGCTGAATAGATTGCACTTGGGATGGCGGCGCCCATGGTCGAAACATAGGCGCCGAGATTGGCGACGGTGTCGACGCGCAGGGCGAGGAAGTTTCCTTCGCGATCGAGCGCGAGTTCGGCACGGGTCTGGTGGTCGCGCGCCTGATTGTCAGAAATGAAACACTCGCTGCGCGTTGCGATCCACTTCAGCGGCTGCCGGAGCCGGCGCGCCGCCCAGGCGATGATGGTCTCTTCGGGGTAGTGCTTGCCCTTATAGCCGAAGCCGCCGCCGACGTCGGGCGCGACGAGACGGATTGCGGTCTGTGGCAGGTTGAGCTGCTCGCTGACGACGCGGCGAATGTGGTGCGGCACCTGGGTAGCGCAATAGAGCGTGAGTTTGCCGCCGACACCACCGTCGGCGAGAAGAGCGCGCGGCTCCAGCGCCGCGCCGATCAGCCGGTTGTTGACGAGATCGAGATGCACCACGTGCGCCGCGCCGGCAAAGGCTTTGGCGACCGCGGCTTCGTCGCCGCGGGCGAAGCGAAAGCAGACGTTGCTTGGCGCCGCATCGTGCAGCTGCGGTGCCTCGGCCCGCATCGCGGCTTTTGCGTCGGTCACCGCCGGCAGCGGCTCATAGTCGACGCCAACAATGTCAGCGGCGTCGCGCGCCTGTGACAGGGTCTCGGCAACAACCAGTGCTACCGGCTCGCCGACGTGGCGGACAGTGCCGCGCGCCAGCGCCCAGCGCGGCGGCTCGGCCATCGGCTTGCCGTCGGCGCCTTTGATCGCCCAGAGCGGAGCCATTGGTCCGACATTGTCAGCGGCCATATCGGTGCCGGTGAACACGGCCACAACTCCAGCCATGTTGAGAGCGGTCGAAGCGTCGATCTGCAAAATGCGCGCGTGCGCATGCGGGGAGCGCACCAGCACGCCGTGCAGCTCTCCGGGCAGCACGATGTCAGACACGAAGCGGCCCAGACCGCGGAGGAATTTGTCGTCCTCGACGCGGCGGACCGGCGCGCCGATGCCTTCATGCGTCAGGGTCGGGCGTGGATTTATTGGTATTCCTCGCGCAAGAGATCGAGGCGCTCGAACGCCACCTTGTCCGAAACGACGAACAGATCGGCGTCGCCGCCGGTTGCGGTGTGGCTCGCAAAGCTCCAATGCGGAATCGAAAACACGTCGTGCTGCGACCAGTCAAAGGTGTGCTCGCCGACGGTCGATCGTCCGGCGCCGGACACCACGAGGCACATCATGTTGCAGGTGGTGCGCTTTGGCCGCGTGGCTTGCCCCTTCGCCAGCCGCATTGCATAGCAGTCGAGCGCCGACATCACGGCATCGCCGGTCAGGGGATTGGTGTAGCGCACGGTGCGCGCGCCGTCGTTGCCGGCTGGAAGCGCAGCCAGCAGCCGGCGGGTAGCGTCGCCGGAATAATGGAATTTCGGCGAATGCGCCGGCGTGTGCTCCAGATCTGCACCGACGAGGCCGGATTCAGCCCAGAATTGTTCGTCGCGCTCGTCCGATTGCCAAAACTGATTGGATTTGGGATCGCCGGGCTCAAAAAAATTCGCATCCAAGCTGCGGATCAGCGGAATGTTAGCGGCATCGAACCAGATGATGCGGTGATCGCTATCGTTGACGTGGCCGTGCCAACACATCGGCGGCGTCAGGATCAGATCGCCGTCGTGCATGTCGCAGCGCCGGCCGTTGATGATGGTGGTTGCACCCTCGGCCTGGGTGGCAAAACGGATCGCCGCGAAGGTGTGGCGATGGGGGCGGGCGCGGTCGCCCGGATCGAGCACGGTGAAGGCGCCGATGAGGTTCGAGGTCGTCACCGTCTCACCGCCGAATGCCGGATTGACGAGGATCAGCGCGCGCCGTTCCACGTCGTCGATTGACACCTCCGCACCGGCGCGCTCGGTGAACGGCTCGATGTCACGCCAGCGCCAGATCAGCGGCGGGTCTTTGGCTTGAGGCTTGACCGGCGTCAGCGTGCGGAAGCGATCCCACAGCGGGTGCAGATTGGCCGCTTCCAATTGGGCGACGAAGTCGTCTTGTCTGGCGGCAGCCGCGACGTTGGCCATTTTTGTTGTCCTTATGGCTTCGGCAGCTTTTCGTCGATGTTGGTCTTGTCGACGATGACGTGTTTGATGAACACTCGCGGCTCGACCTTGTCGCCTTTCAGGTACTGCGCCAGTACGTCGACTCCCAAACGGCCCCACAGGAACGGATTAAGCTCCACCGTCATGGCGATCTTGCCGTCCTTGAGCGCGTGCAGCGCCGGTGGCACGCCGTTCATGCCGGTCACGATCGTCTTGTCGGAGCGACCCGCGGCGATCACAGCTTGGGCAGCGCCGAGTGCGATATCGTCATTGGCGCAGTAGATCGCTTTGAGGTCCGGATTGGCGACCAAAGCATCCTCGGCCTGTTTGACGCCGCGCTCGCGCGTCAGCGGTCCGTCGGTGCGGAACGCAATCTGAATTTTCGGATGCTTGGCCATGGTCTCGGTGAAGCCTTCGGCCAAATTGCGGAACGTCGGCGCGCCGCTCGGACCAAGCAGCATGGCGACTTTGCCTTCGTCGCCGATGGCTTTAGCCG
>JBAUGC010000767.1:0-7060 GCA_049679485.1 Xanthobacteraceae bacterium | reverse complement strand
GCAAATAACCGAGCGCGCCACCCTCGTGCGGGGTGACTGAACGGCAACGAATAAGTTCGCGCGCGATGACGACGGGATCGGCAGTCATGACCGCTAAACCTTAGCAAGCGGATCGGGGCCATTCTGGTTCGGGCCGACCGTGCCTCTGCGAAAACCAAGCTCGACAAGCAACGCCAGCCCGAGCACAGTGAACGGCACCGCGATCACCAGCGACAGCATGCTCGGCGCTTCGTCGTTACCGGCCACACCGAGCACCGTAAAGAGATCGAGCAAGGCGCCGGCGCCGAAGAAAATCATCAACAGCCAGGCCGGCATGTTGCGATCATGCGCGCGCTTCACCGCCACGGCGAACTCCGGATAGGTGAAGGCCAGATCAACGATCGCGCTCAGCCGGTCGCCCTGAATCTGCTCGGCGATGAGATGACCGAAAATCTCGGCGATAGCGAGCACGCCCATCGCGAACCAGAATGTCTGGCGGCCGATGCGGCCATGAAAGCCGTTAAGGAGGTGAGCCCAATCCATCGGTGCGACGCGAACTTTCAGTCCCGCAGCAATTCGTTGATGCTGGTCTTGGCCCGCGTCTTTTCGTCGACACGCTTGACGATGACGGCGCAGGAGAGGTTTGGGCTTGCCTTGCCGTCCGGGCGCGCCGCACCCGGCAGGCTGCCCGGCACCACCACCGCATAGGGCGGCACCTCACCCTGAAAGATCTCGCCGCTGGCGCGGTCGACGATCTTGGTCGAAGCGCCGATAAAAACGCCCATCGACAGCACCGCGCCCTCGCGTACGATTACACCCTCGGCGATTTCCGAGCGCGCACCGATGAAGCAATTGTCTTCGACGATGACCGGCTCCGCCTGCAGCGGCTCGAGCACACCGCCGATGCCGGCGCCCCCGGAGATGTGACAATTCTTGCCAATCTGCGCGCACGATCCGACGGTCGCCCAAGTATCGATCATGGTGCCCTTGTCGACGTACGCGCCGAGATTGACGAACGACGGCATCAGTACGACACCCGGCGCGATATAGGCAGAACGCCTTACGACGCAGCCCGGCACGGCGCGAAATCCGGCGGCGCGAAAACGCTTGTCGTCCCAAGCGTCGAATTTCGATGGCACTTTGTCCCACCACACTGCGCGGCCAGGCCCGCCGGGAATGACGCTCATGTCGTTCAGGCGGAACGACAGCAGCACCGCCTTTTTCAGCCACTGATTGACGCGCCAGGCGCCGTCGGCGGTCTTTTCCGCCACCCGCGCTTCGCCCCGGTCCAGAAGATCGAGCGCATCCTCAACCGCTTCGCGGACCGCGCCGGACGTCGCCGGACCGATCCCGTCGCGCCGCTCAAATGCCGCCGCGATGGCCTCGGCCAGCGAATTTGTGTGGGTTTTGGCGAGTTCGGCGGCCGACATGCAGAAAATCCCCCGTTGCGGCGGTTTTGTCGGAGTGCGCTTGATCGATGTCAAGCACTGCGGTCCGCGGTAGTGCCTCAGTTTGAAATTCAGCGCCGAAACTGAGGCACTACCGGGTCTGCGCCAACCTGCAAATTGGAACTTTTCTTGCATGGCACGATTGGAAAGCGACGCGACTAAAGGGTGTCAAATGATTACGATGGGCATAGCGGTCCTTGCCGGCGTGTTTTATTGGCTGGGCTGGTACAAACTGGCGTTCTGGATTTTGACGTATGCGATCGTCTATGGCGGCTTGAACGTGCTTCGCGGCGACAGTCAGAGACAGTGGCTGTTTCGGCGCGACTCCGCCCTCACCATTGCGGTTCTCATTCCGGTCACCTGGCATATCGGCGAACTCGCCGGCTACTTCTGAGCGACGCCGAACCGGCGCGTCTCGACGACATCGCGCAAAAAGCCGGTGAGGTCGTCGGTGACATGATCGACATGCGGGGCGTCACGTCCCGCAAGCTCCCACTGCTCGCGAAATACCTCGCGGGTGCCGCCGGGCACCACCAGCACGGTGGTCATGCCGAGCGCGTGTGGCACTTCGAGATTGCGGGAGAGATCCTCAAAAATCGCCGCCTTCCGCGGATCGACGTGGTGCCGGGCGAGGAAGCGATCATAAACGGAAGCGCGGGGCTTCGGCTCAAGATCGGCTGCGGCAATGTCGAACACTTCCTCGAAGTGCTCGGCAATTTCCAGTCTCCCCAACACGGCTTCGGCGTGCCGGCGGGTGCCGTTGGTGAGAATGAGCTTGCGTCCGGGGAGCTGCGCAATGGCAGCGCCGAGCGCCGGGTTTGGTGTCAGCGGCGAATGATCGATCTGGTGCACGACTTCCAGAAACTCGTCCGGGTTAAGGCCGTGCTCCTCCATTAGTCCGCGCATGCTGGTGCCGTAGCGGCGGTAATAATCCTTCTGCACCCGGAACGCCTCATCGGGCGTGACGCGGAGGAAATTGGCGATGTAATCGCGGATCCGCTCGTCGACCTGCTGCCAGAGATTGAGGTGATGCGGATAGAGCGTGTTATCGAGATCGAACACCCAGGTCTCGACCGCGCCAAAGCCGCGAGCCTGTTCGCGGACCCGATCTTCCATCTGGCGCTCGATCATTCCGGTGACTCGTTGTTGCCATACTTCAGGGCGAGGGGGTTTTGAGCCACGCCGAATCACTATTAGCAGTCGGCCAGCCGGGAGCAATGATGCGAAAGGTGTTGCGCAGGTCGATACCGTTTGTTCAGGCGGCACTCATCGGTACGCTGGCCGCCGCGGCACTTGCCGGATTGGCGATGTTGGTTTCCCACACCTGACGGACGTTTTGCCGCAGCTCAGACCGCTTCCCGCCACGCCGCCGCCGGCACCAGTCCCTTGAGCGCGCCGTCGTGCAGACGCACCGGATCGCGCTCGCCCTCCATTGCCAGCCGCAGGACCGAGCGTGCCAATTCGTCCGGCCGTACCGTGCTGTTGCCGAACGCTTTGAGCGTCAGCCACGCCTCGTCAAAGGCGGTCTCGATAACCACGAGCGTCTGAGGATCGAACGAAGAGCTGTGGAACCCGCGCATGGTCCGTTCCTCACTGCGATTGTACGGATACCGGAATTACGGAATGGTGCAGCATCGTCCCGAACTTGGCCGAGTTTGTGACCAATAGCTAGTGGAGCATCGCGTCATTGCGCCTCGCCGTGTTCCGTACAAATTCACATCGCGAGCGGGCATCGCGGGTCACACCAATGTTTGATGTGGTCATTTAAATAACTGAAAGGCGATCAGCGCCGCCAGCATGATACCGCTGCCGACGGTCTGCATCGGCGTGATCACTTCGCCGAGAGCAAATGCGCTGAGAACCATCGCGATCATTGGCTCGAAATTCGTAATCAGCGCGGTGCGGAATGGCCCGATGCGAACTATCGATACGAAGACGAACAGGATGGCGGCCGTGGTGGCGACGCTCAGCGCGATCAACGCAAGCCAGCCACCGTCAGTTTGCGGCGGCTTCCAGGTCTGAGTGGCGAGCGACACGATCAAGAATATCACGAGCTGCGCGACCACCGAATACCACGTCGTCAGCCGAGCGTCGGCGCCGACGAGGAATGCGCGCGTAAAAATCAGCACGCCGGTGCGACAGCACGCCGCGCCGATCGCGTAGGCGATGCCGGCAAGCGCAAGACCGGCCGGATGAGCGCCGATCATGATCGCCAGCCCAGTGAAAGCAGCGAGCGCGCACAAGACACCCTGCCATCGCAAGCGTTCGAGGCCGGTTGCCGATGCGACCAGTCCGGTCAGCAACGGGTAGAGAAAATAAGTCAGCACCGCCGTCGGCACGTCGTTCGCCTCGATCGCCTTGAAGAGGCAAAAGATCAGCGCCGAGAACAGCACGCCAATCCCGATCGACATCAGGCGCCCGCGTACATTCAGCGGGATAGGCTTCGACCCGAGCCGCAGCCAAACAGCCATCAGCCCGAGTCCGACCACACTGCGAAACAACAGCATGGTGAGCACGTCGCAGTGCGACGCGATAATGATCTTGGCGAGCACATCGGCGACGCCGAGCGAGAGCGCTGCGGCAAGACCGGGCGCAACCGAGAAAACCCAGCGGGAGGTCAAGCGGAACAACTCGTGTGGAATTCCGCCTGAGGCAATACGCGGCGGCAGCGCACACCGCAACCCGGATGTGGCCAGAGCCCCGTCCGGAAGAACAGCCGGCGGCTTTCGGGAGAGACTATGCCCGCTCGATGAAGACCCGCTCCTGTTCCGGCGCCGGGAGCGTTGCTGACGCGGTCCGACGCGCGAAACGCTCTTTGACCAGCTGCGCCGCACGGACGAACGGCGAAATCAGCTCGCCGCGGATGGTGTGGGCGTGCTCGCGATCCGGCTCGACGCCGAATTCGAGCACTTCACGTTCGGCGGCCGGAATGTACAGGGTGCCGAACATCCAATCCCAGACCGCCAGACAGCTGCCGAGATTTTTGTTGAAGTGAGCAGGATTTCGCGAGTGATGAATTTGATGGTGCGCGGGGCTCATCAACAGCCGGCCGAACCAGCCGGTGAATGAGATCCACAATTGCGAATGCTGCAGGTGCACGTAAACGTAAATGAAGAACACCAGAATGATATTGGTCTCGGAAAGACCGTATTGCGGCGCGGCCCGGCCGAGCAGGTAATCGCCGATTCCATTCGCAAGTCCGATCGAGACCGCGAGAATGTTGACGAAGACGCACATGTAAATCGGGTGGACGCGAAAGTTCGTCAGTGGAGTCAGCGACGTCGCCGAATGATGAACTTTGTGGAATTCCCAGAGGAACGGTATACGGTGCGACAGATAATGGTTGAGCCAGTAACCCATCTCATAAGCCAGGAACAGCATGACCGTGATGATCGATCTGGAGACAAATGCCGGCAGCGGCGCCGGCGGCATCGCGCCGAATGTATTTGTCAGAAGATCGGCAATGCCGCGGCTAAGCGTGTCGTAGGAAAGCAGCGCCCAGCCGAAGACGATGCCGAACACAAATACGTTGAAATAGAAATAGCCGACGTCCGCGAAACTCGATTTGCTCAACACGATCCGCTTCGGAAACAACGCCCGGAACAGCGTTTTCAGGCGGATCCGCCGTCCTTTTTTGTATCGCCGTGCAGCAAGGACGATGAGCGCGACACCAAGCGTACTGAGCAACGACAGCAGCGAAATGTGCGAGCCGGGCGACAGGAACGCTTTGCTCAGCTGGCCGAAAAAATACGATATGCCCGGCGAGAAATCCAAGCGCCCCTCCACAACGTGCCACAACGGCAAGTGTTACGCGGTTATTGGTAAAGGCGGCGTTGTCGCCGTTTGTTGCAGGTTCTTAATAACCGGATAGACCGTGTCCAAACCCGACGTTAACCATCGCGATTCTAGTGGCCTTAACGGCGATCCGCCAGAAATGCGGAATGTGAAGGCGTTGGCAGTCGGGTGAGGGCGTGGAAAACGAGGCGACACGGCTGCGGTTTCTCGATGGCCTGCGTGGCTGGGCCGCAGTCGTTGTTCTGCTGCACCACGTTTTCATTGATGGCCTGCCTGCCAACGCCCTTATGGCGGATCAGGTGCTGTGGGCCAAGGTCTTCTTCCTCAACGGTACGCTCGCCGTGTGCGTCTTTTTTGTTATTTCAGGAATTTCTCTGTCGATCCGCTATCTCGACACCGGAGACGACCGGGCATTAGCGAGGCTTGCCGCCGGACGATACCTGAGGCTGGCGCTTCCGATATTCGCGATCTGCGCCATTACGCACGGATTGCTGGTAGCGGGAATAATTCCTCCGGCGCTGCAGCGCCCGGCGCCGCTCGACGTGTTTTTGACTTTCCGGCCAACCGTCGAACGATTGCTGAGCTTCTCCCTGGTTAAGGTATTTGTCGGGTATTCAAACGCCGAGACCTACGATCCTCCGCTTTGGACTATGTCTTATGAATTCTTCGGCTCGTTCATGGTGTTCGCAATCGTCGCGTGGCTGCGTTCGTCTCGATCACGGATGCTGGTTCTCGGCGCGCTATTCATAGCGCTGGCCGCCTGTCAGACCTACTTCGCGCTGTTCGTCGCCGGCGTTCTCATCGCCGATCTGTTCCGACAGGGCGAGCGATCGGCGGCAGCCGACCCGGTCGGAGCTGCGCTCTGCGCCGCCGGCCTTGTTCTGCTTTTGCTGCCGAACGCCCGGTTCGGTCTGGTCTATATCGCAGGCGCGACGTGTCTGACCGCTGGCGTCGTGTTCTGCGCCCCGGTGCGCCGGTTCTTTGAAACCCGGCTCAGCAGTTTTCTCGGCTGGATTTCATTTCCGCTCTATCTCGTACAAGCGGCCGTCATCTATGTGTTTTCGCTGCACGGCCTGGATCTTTTGGCTTTGTCCGGCATCGAGCCCGCCATGCAGCGGTGGATCATCGGCGCGGCCACTGTGCCGATCGCCATTCTTTCCGCCATTGCATTCTGCCCGATCAACGACCTCGCGGTGAAATTATCGCGGCGCTTCG
The DNA here is from genome assembly GCA_049679485.1 of Xanthobacteraceae bacterium. Lineage (GTDB taxonomy): Bacteria > Pseudomonadota > Alphaproteobacteria > Rhizobiales > Xanthobacteraceae > BOG-931. The sequence goes on along the minus strand of JBAUGC010000767.1, from coordinate 623 downwards.
GAACGAGTTTCGTTGCGCTGTGTGATGAGCTCGACCGGCGCCTCACGCGCCGCGTCTATCGGCAACCATCGCCCTAGCTGTGAATCAGCGTGCCGGCACCGAGTTCGGTGAACAGTTCGAGCAGCACGGCGTGCGGCACCTTACCGTCGAGAATGACGACACCCTCAACGCCGCGCTCCAGCGCATCGATGCAAGTTTCGACCTTGGGAATCATTCCGGCGGAGATGGTGCCGTCGGCGATCAGGCGGCGCGCGTCATCGGCCGAGAGTTGTTTGATGAGATTCTTCGATTTGTCGAGCACCCCCGGCACATCGGTCAGCAGCAGAAGCCGCTTGGCCTTGAGCGCGCCGGCGATGGCGCCGGCGAAGGTATCGGCGTTGACGTTGAAGGTGCCGCCGTTCGCCGCGGCCGCGACCGGCGCCAGCACCGGAATGAGTTCGCGGCCGAGAATCTGATTGAGTACGGTGACGTCGACCTTGTCCGGCTCACCGACAAAGCCGAGATCGACCACCTTCTCGATGTGCGAATCGGGGTCGACCACGGTGCGCGTCAGCTTGCGCGCGATCACCATGTTGCCGTCTTTGCCGCAGAGGCCGACCGCCTTGCCGCCGGCGGCGTTGATA
>JBAUGC010000766.1:0-2722 GCA_049679485.1 Xanthobacteraceae bacterium | reverse complement strand
TTGTGGAGGTGCCCATAGCCGTCGCGCCGCGTCCGAGCGCTTCCTTGGCTGGAGCTGATAGCGAGCCAAAGCTCATGCCCGCGATTGTAATGGGTATTTTCAGTGTGATCGGCTTGCTTGCGAAGCGTGCGCCGATCGTTACATCGGTGCCGCATTTTTCGCGATAGCCTTCCAGCGGATAGCGACTGACCGAGGCTCCGAGAAAAAGAAGATCGTCGAAATGCGGCAGCCGGCGCTTCGCCCCGAAGCCACGGATGTCGTAAACACCGGTTGCCGCGGCGCGACGGATTTCCGCGAGCGAGAATTCGTCGAAAGTCGCCGATGCCCGGGGCGGCGTATGAATCCAACGGTCCGGCGATTCCATCAATACGATCCGACGTTGTCGATGTGGAAATGATAAAGTTTGCGGGCGGAGCCGTAGCGGCGAAACGAGCCGGGATCGACGGTGCCGTTTAATCCTGCGGCGGCCAGCAATCTTGCCAATTCGCCCTTATGGCGCTCATCGATCGGCTTCTCGATGCAATCAGCGCCAAGGCTCTCGACCTTGCCGCGAACGAATAGCCTTGCCTCATAGATCGAATCGCCCAAAGCTTCGCCGGCGTCGCCGAGTACGATCAGGTTGCCGGCCTGTCCCATGAAGGCGGACAAATGTCCCACGGATCCCTTGACCACGATGTCAATGCCCTTCATGGAGATGCCGCACCGCGCCGATGCGTTGCCGTCGACAACGAGGAGGCCGCCACAACCGGTCGCACCCGCAGCCTGCGAGGCGTCGCCCTTTACGTGCACCATTCCGGACATCATGTTTTCGGCGACACCCTGGCCGGCGTTACCGTTGAGCAAGATCGTCGCCTCTTTGTTCATTCCCGCGCAGTAATAGCCAACGTGTCCCTCGATCTCGACGGTGATCGGCGCGTCAATACCGGCAGCGATCGCATGCTGCCCGCGCGGATTGAGTACCCGCCAATGGGTTTCATTGGTGTCGGCGCGCAGGCGATGGAGCGCCGCGTTGAGCTCGCGAAGCGAGGTTTGCGCGAGATCGACGATTCGCATCAGTGTCGCTCCCAAAGATAGGCCTTCGCCGGACCGGGCTCCCATACTCTGGCGGCGTCAATGCCTGGCAGATCGACAAGCGCGCGGTATTCGGTCCCAAACGCGACCCAGCGGTGGGTCTCCGCCATGACGGCAGGTTTGCACGCAATCCGATCACGCAGCACTCCGAACCCTGATTCGGTGCCGACCACGAACGTGTAAAAGCCATCGAGCGCACCAAGCGACGAATTCAGGGTCTGCTCGAGCGAGTCGCCTTGCTGCATTCTCCAGCTCATGTAGCCGGCGGCTACTTCGGTGTCGTTCTCGGTCTGAAACGAGAGACCCTCCCTTATCAACTCGCGGCGCAGTGCATTGTGATTGGAAAGCGATCCGTTGTGGACGAGGCACTGGTCGGCGCCGGTGGAAAAGGGGTGTGCGCCGTCGGTCGTGACTGCGGATTCGGTCGCCATGCGGGTGTGACCGACCGCGTGCGTCCCGGCCATGGTGTCGAGGCCGAAGCGTTCGGCCACGCGATCGGGCCTGCCGACTTCCTTGAAAATCTCCATGCGACGGCCGCTGCCGACAACGATAAGTTCCGGCATGGCGGCAACGTCGCGCCGTACCGCGGCTTCCCGTTCCGCCGGCACGGTGAGGATGAGATGCGTGTCGTGGACGGCATATGGCAGAGCCGGGCCGCTGGCCTGGAGGCGGTGCACGACGCCGGCGTAATCGTTTGCAACAGGCCCGCGGATGGTCAGTTTGATCGAGCCCGGAACGGCGGCGCCGTAAACGGCGAACCCTGCAGAATCCGGTCCGCGGTCGCACAGCGTACCGAGCATACGCTCGAAGAGTGCCCCAAGCTCCGGTTCGAGCGCCCGGTCCTTCAGATAAAGTCCAACAATGCCGCACATTTCCGCAGAGCTCTCGTAATTGGTCCGATTGTCGACGTTAGGGTGTACTCTCGCCCTTTCCCGTGTCAACGTCCAAGAAATTGTTTTTCTCGTTAAGAAAATTCGTGCAAACCTTCAGCCCAAGCGTTGGGCCCAATTCCGATGGCCGGTCCTTTCCTGCCGTGGAGAATCCAGCGACATTCGCAACACGGAGCCGCAAAGGCGATTCGAGATGGCATTGCGAAGCCGAGTCAAACGACGTTCTGCTGCAGAGCGGCCGACCGCGAGGACGGCGCACCGGCGGCAAGAATCTGATACGGACACCGATCTTCGGACCGGATCTACGGCGCCGAGCGAACTCTCGGCGCGGTCGCTCGAAGCCAGTATAGGCTTTGAGGTCCGGCGTCTGCGCAAGGCAATTGACTTGACCGTCGCCGAACTCGGCGCGGCCGCCGGCATTTCTGTCGGGATGCTGTCCAAGATCGAGAATGGTAGCATTTCACCCTCGCTCGGAACGTTGGACGCGCTGGCCAAGGCACTCAACGAACCTATTACTCGGCTGTTTGCCGAGACTGACGAGCGGCGGGACTGTTCGTTCGTGAAGGCGGGGACCGGTGTCCGGATCGAACGCCGCGGCACCAAGGCCGGGCACAATTACGATCTTTTGGGCCATTCGCTGCGTGGGCCGATCAGCGTCGAACCGTATTTGATCACGCTGGCCGAGAACGCCGTACCGTACACCCACTTCCGCCACGCAGGCGTGGAATTCATCTACATGCTGTCGGGCAGAGTGCGTTACC
>JBAUGC010000765.1:0-2087 GCA_049679485.1 Xanthobacteraceae bacterium | reverse complement strand
GGTAACGCCCGTGTAAGAACGTAAGATCTTCGCTCCCCGGTTGGGGCGAGCGTACCGGATCAAACGTCCTGCCGCGTCCCAGGAAGCCTGGCCTGGAGCTGCGCCCAAGGGCCGAAAGCCCTGACGGTAAGAGCCGTGGTGGAACGCCGATAGGCGAGCGCACCCGCTGGTGCGCGCCGCATCGCGAGATGCGGAGGTTGGCTGAACACGTCTGTCGGCGTTCCGCTTCCTTTTTCTTTCGTCATTGCGCTTTGTAGGGTGGGTAGAGCGAAGCGAAACCCACCGCTCAGTATGGTGGGTTACGCCGCGTCGCGGCTAACCCACCCTACATTTCGCAAAACTCGGGCGCATGTGCGTCGCGGGAACGCGTTCGCTTATCCGCCCCGCGCTTCGCGAGGCAGGATAAAAGAGCGACACCATGCGCATCCGGTTCGATTTCGGCTCCATCACGCTCGACGCCGAGCTTCTCGATACGCCGACGGCGAAGGCGATTGCGGCGGCGCTCCCGATTGCGGGTTCGGCGCTGACTTGGGGCGAGGAGGTTTACTTCGAAATCCCGGTGAAGGCGGCGCGCGAGACGGACGCCCGGGCGGTCGTCACACCCGGCGAGATCGCCTACTGGCCCGACGGCCACGCCATCGCCATCGGCTTTGGCCGCACGCCAATCTCGCAGGGCGACGAGACGCGGCGCGCCAGCCCCTGCAACATCTGGGCGAAAGCGCTTGGCGACGTAAAGACGCTGGCCAAAGTCAAAGCCGGGACGAAGGTCAAGGTAACGGCGGCTGATTAGGTGCCGGCGTCGACGCAGGCGGCGGCAGAGGGTTGTCGGTGCGCCGCTGCGCGAAAAATACGGTCAGGTCCCAGGCGTTGCGGATGTTGACGATCAGCAAAAGGACCAGTGCTCCGGCCAAAAGCGGCGGGCCAATTTTGGAGTGCAGGAAAATGAAAACTGATGCGGCGAGCGCTGCGGCATAGGCCACCATCGGGCTCGCGCCATAGGCGAGGCGATCATCGAGATCGGTGACGGTACTCGTGCGCATGACGCGGACCAGTATGGCAATCGAATAGAGCAGTGCCACCGCCGCGCTGACGCCGATGAGCGCGGCGAGCGAATGATCGGTGTTGATCGGCACCAAAGCCGCGAGGCTCAAGAACAAGACGTAGGTGTAATGAAAGATGATCGGGCTGGTGAACGTCCGCGTCGGACTGCGGCGTTCGGCGCTCAAGTAGCCCGCGCCGATCGAAGCGGCGACAAACAGAAGTCCCACCAGCGTGGCGGCGGCCGTGCCGAGCACGCCGTAAAATTCGTGCCAGCCGTCGAGCACGCTGGATTATCCTCTGCCGACGAACGGCATTTTATTGGCCATCACGGTCATGAACAACACATTGGCGTCGAGCGGCAGGCTTGCCATGTAGACCACGGCGCGGCCGACGTCGTCGACGTTCATGCGCGCTTCCGGCCTGGTGCTGCCGTCGGCCTGCAGCATGCCCTCGGCCATCTTTTCGGTGAGCGGGGTCGCGGCGTTGCCGATGTCGATCTGGCCGCAGCAGATGTCGTAGGCGCGGCAGTCGAGCGCAGTCTGCTTGGTGAGCCCGGTGATGGCGTGTTTGGTCGCGGTGTAGGCGGCGGTGCCGGGCCGCGGCGCATGCGCCGAGATCGAGCCGTTGTTGATGATGCGGCCGCCGCGCGGATCCTGCGCCTTCATGATTTTGATGGCTTCCTGGGTACAGACGAACGGGCCGGTGAGATTGGTGGCGACGATCGAGAGCCAGCGTTCAAGCGGGATGTCTTCGAGCGGCATGCCGCGCATGCTGACGCCGGCGTTGTTAAACAGGAGGTCGAGCCGGCCGAAGGCCTCTTTGGTTTTTGCGAACAACGCCTTTATGGAGGCGGCCTCTCTGACGTCGGTCGGCACCACGAGCGTCTCGCCTGCGGCTTCCTTCGCGACAGCTTGCAAATTCTCCGCCTTCCTGCCGGCGAGCACTACCGCGTATCCGTCGCGCGCAAGCGCAAGCGCCGCCGAGCGGCCGACGCCGCTGCCTGCTCCCGTGACCAAAGCGATTTTCTGCGCGGCCATGTGCGCCTC
>JBAUGC010000764.1:0-5903 GCA_049679485.1 Xanthobacteraceae bacterium | reverse complement strand
GGTAACGCCGCCTGAAGCAAGGTTGGCGATGGCGTCGGAAGCTACGTTGATTCCAACCGGGGATTTGAACGTGACCGCGCCGCGGATCGGATAATGCACCGAGGCGGCAAGCGTCGCCGCTGCGGCGGCTTCCGAAGCGGAGTTCTCGAAATGCACGCCAAGCTCGTCGAGCACGTCCTTGGCGTCGGCGAGCACGTCCATCAGATGCGAGATCGGCGCGCCTTGATAACCGCCGACATACGATACGCCGGACTGCAGCAGCGCCTTGGTGATGGCGAGAATGCCTTCGCCGCGGAATTCCTCGCCTTCGCCCAGTTTGAGGTCTTGCACTTCGCGTGCAAACGATCGTTCCGCCATCAAAGCCTCCAGGCCGAATCTTCATTCAAATGAGCCCGGCCGATGTCGTAGTTATGAAACCTTCCAATTGGTCTTGCAACGTCCGCAACAGCGGACCACGCATGCCTCCGACCGCCGGCCGCAGCGTCGCGGGGCGGTGATGCACTGCCGACCAAATGGTGCCTAAAATTGCAGAAAAAAGCCCAATGCGTCAGCTTGTCCGGGCGTTACTTTAGGTTTAAAGTATCTCATTTCCAGGTATCCGCTGGTCTACACGCGCTGCGTATAGGTCGAGCACAAGTCCGCCCTGAGCGGTCAATGGGGAGTGTCGAACCATGTTCCACGTTACGCGTCGTCAGGCCCTCGCGGCGAGCGGCGGCCTTCTGTCAACGTTGCTTGCTCCGCAGCGTTTTGCCATTGCGGCGGCGAGCGGCACGCTCAACATCGCTTATAACGTCAACCTGCCGTCCTTTGACCCCGAAACTGGGCCGTCCTCAGTTAATCCGACGATCCAGGCGATCTATCGCTCGGTGTTCGATCAATACATTGGCCAGAAGCCCAATCTGTCCTTCGAGCCCGGCCTGATCACCGCCTGGGGCTGGAGTGACGACAAGAGCAAAGTGTGGATGGACGTGCGGGAAAACGTCGTCTGGCACGACGGCAGCCCGTTCACTCCTGAAGACGTGGTGTGGTCGATCCAGCGCGAAGGCAAGGCTGATGGCGGCAATCCGGTGGCCTTCATCTGGGCCGGCATCGACAACTTCAAGATCGACGGCAAGCGCATCACCGCCGACGTGAAGCAATACGATCCGGTGCTGTTCAAGTGGATGGCGTTCCTCACCGGTTACGTGCTGCCCAAGGCCTATTTCGAAAAGGTCGGACCGCAGGGCTTTGAGAAAGCTCCGATCGGCACCGGCCCCTACATGGTCGATGCCTACGAAGGCAACGCGTATCTGCGTCTCAAGGCCAACCCGAAATACTGGGGCGGCAAGCCCGCCTTCGAGACTGTCGTGTTCAAGTTCGTGCCCGATGCCACCAGCCGCGTCGCCGAAATCGAAAGCGGCTCGTCGGACGTCACGCTCGAAATACCCTACGAAGAGTACGATCGGCTCAAGGGCAAAGCCGGCCTCAAAGGCGAAGTCACGCCGATTTCGGATATCGGCATGATCTTCATCACCAATGGCGGGGTGATGGACGACAAGAATGTCCGGCTCGCCATGTGTCATGCGGTCGACAAGCAGACCATCATCAAGCGGCTGCTGCGCGGCCACGGCGTTGCCATCGACACGCTCGAGGCGCCGGAATATGCGGCCTTCGATCCCTCGATCAAGGTGCCGCACGATGCGGCGTTGGCAAAGAAGCTTCTTGCGGCCAGCGGATATTCGAAGGAAAAGCCGGTCAAGTTCACCATCCAGACGACGCGCGGCTTCAAGCCGAAGGATTACGAAATGATCCAGGCGATCGTCGGGATGTGGCGCGACGTCGGCATTGACGCCAACATCGAGATCTACGAAATCGCCAAGCACTTCGAACTGCGCATGTCGCATAAGCTGGCGCCGGCGGCGTTCTACAATTGGGGCAACGCCATCGGCGATCCGACCACCTCGACCGGCTTCGCGATGTTTTCAAAGTCGCCGCATTGCGCATTTCACTCCGCCGATCTCGACGCCAAGATCGGTCCGCTCTGGGGCGAGAAGGACGAGAAGAAGCGCATCCAGGGCTGGAAAGACGTTGATCGCTACATCGCCGAACAGGGCTACGTGTTGCCCTTGCTGCAATACGCCCAGCCGGTGCTCTACAAGTCCTCTCTCAAGGTGATCCCGAACGTTTCGGGCGCCTTGCAGCCGACCCTGGTATCGAAGGCGTAGACAATACCGTCGACGCGGTTAGCTGCAAGGACCGATGATGCTGCTTGCCGTCGTCATCAATCGCATGGCCATGGCGCTGCTAACGCTCGCGGGCGTGGCGGTCATCGTGTTCGTGCTGCTGCGCGTCGTTCCCGGCGATCCCATCTCCATGATGATTTCGCCGGGCGCGAGCCCAGCCGACATTGCCGCGTTGAAGGCACATTATGGATTGGACGCGCCACTGCTGACCCAGTTCTGGATCTGGGTGAAGGGCGCGGTCACTGGCGACTTCGGCACGTCAATCACGCTCCATCTCTATGTAACCGAGGTGCTGGCCTCCCGGTTGCCGGCCACTCTTGAACTTGCGGCCTTGGCGCTGTTGGTCGCCATCGTTCTCGGCGGCAGCGTCGCGATTGCCGGCACGCTGATGCGGCGTACTCTTGGCGAGACCCTCATCGACGGCCTGAACTCGATTCTGCTCGCCGTGCCCGACTTCATCTGGGCGCTGGCGTTGGTGCTGCTGTTCGCGGTCGCAATCCCGATCTTGCCGCTCACTGGGCGCATCGATCCGGAATTGGCGGAGGGCTTCACGACTAGGTTTTATCTGGCAGAAAGCATCCTGACCGGGCGCTTCGCGGTGGCCGGCAACATCATCAGCCACATGATCATGCCGACGGTCGCGCTTGCGCTGCCGCTTGCCGCCGTGATCGTGCGGCTGCTCAAACAGTCATTAAAGGAAGCCATGCTCCAGGATTACGTGCTGCTGGCGCGGATCAAGGGCTTTCGCGAACTTCGGCTGGTGCTCCAGGAGGCGTTGCGAAACGCGGTCGGTCCGACGCTTGCGCTGACCGGCGTGCAGTTTACGTTCCTGGTCGGCGGCACCGTGATTGTCGAGCGCATTTTTTCTTATCCGGGCATAGGCAATCTCGCCATCGATGCGGTCATCAATCGCGATTTTCCATTGATCCAGGGCCTGGTCCTGTTGTTCGGATTGATCTTCATCCTCATCAACATTGGGGTCGATCTGACGGTTGCGACGCTCAATCCGCGACTGCGTCATGGCTGAGCCGGAACCGGCACGAAGTGGAACACTGGAGACCAGCATCGACGACAGCGACGACGGACAGCGGCCCGCCGCCGCCGTCGATTGCCGCGCGGCTGGTGCGTGACCCGAAAGTCGTTGTCGCCGGCGGCTTCATTGTTTTGTTGATCATTCTCGCGGTGGCGGCGCCACTGATCGCTCCGCAGGATCCGCTGGCGCAGAACCTGCTGATGGCGACGCTACCGCCCGCGGGCTTTGCCGATGCCGAACCGGGCTTTTGGCTGGGCACCGACGGACTCGGACGCGATGTGCTGTCGCGGGTCATCTTCGGCACCCGGGTGTCGCTCACCGTCGCTTTCGTTGCCGCCGGGCTTGCCTGCCTGATCGGATCGCTGCTCGGCCTGTTCGCCGGATTTCTCGGCACCTTTGTCGACACGCTGATCTCCCGGCTGGTCGACATCTGGATGGCGTTTCCGCCGGTGCTGCTCTCGATCCTCCTCGTCGCCATCCTCGGTACCGGATTGCACTCCGTGATCATCGCCATTGTCGTCATCGACTGGACGCGCTTTTGCCGGGTGGTTCGCACCGAGACCATGGGACAGGCGCAGATGGATTACGTGGTCGCGGCCCGTACCATCGGCTTCTCGAGCCCCGCGATCCTGTTCCGGGAGATTCTGCCAAACGTCTTCCCCGTGCTCATCGCTCTGCTCACGCTCGAAATGGGCATTGCCGTTGTCGTCGAAGCGATTTTGTCGTTCGTGGGCCTGTCGGTGTCCTCGGACACGCCGACTTGGGGCGGCATGATCGCGGAAGGCCGCCAGATCGTGCACGAAGCGTGGTGGGTGCTGGCGGCCCCGTTGGTGGCGCTGTTCGCCACTGTCGTTGCCTTTAATCAGCTTGGCGACGGCCTGGCGCGCAGCCTCGATCCGGTACTGCGCCGATGACAACGCCCCGACTGTCCATCGAAGCGCTCAGCGCGATTTCGCTGCGCGACGGCGACAAGCCCATTTTGCGCCGCGTCTCGCTCGCCGTCGGCACCGGTGAAGTGCATGGACTGGTGGGAGAGAGCGGCGCAGGCAAATCGACCATCGCCAAGGCGATCCTCGGCATCATCCCGTCGCAAGTGAAAATCACCGGCGGGCAAATCGCATTTGAGGGCCGCGATCTGCTCGCGTTGTCGCGCAACGAGCTACGCGCAGTCCTAGGCCGCGACATTGCGCTGGTGCCGCAGGATCCTTCGACCGCGCTCAATCCCGCGCGCCGGATCGACGCGCAGATGACCGACGGCTTGCGGCTGAAGCGCGGACTGTCGGCGAAGGCAGCGCGCCAGCGGGCCGCGGCTTTGCTTGACGAGGTGCAGATCCGCGATCCGGAACGGGTGCTCAACTCCTATCCGCATCAGCTCTCCGGCGGCATGCGCCAGCGTGTGCTCATCGCGGCGGCATTCGGGCTCGAGCCCAAACTTGTCATCGCCGACGAGCCGACCACTGCGCTCGACGTCACGGTGCAGAAGCAAATTCTTCGGCTGATCCGTTCGCTGCAGGAGCGTCACGGCACCAGCGTATTGTTTGTTTCCCACGACCTCGGCGTGGTGGCAAAGATCTGCGATCGCGTCACGGTATTGTACATGGGCAAGGTTGTGGAGCAGGGGAGCACAACAGAGGTGCTGACGTCGCCCCGCCACCCATACACCAAGGCGTTGCTTGCGGCCAATCCGCGCTATGACCGGCCGGATACCGGGCTTGAGCCGACACCGCCGGAGGTGATCGCGGCGCTGCGGGCGGAGATTGTCGCGTTTGATGCCAGCACGGAGGCCCGCCGTGGCTGACGATCTTCTGGTCGCTCGCGGACTGGTGGTCGCTTACGGGCGAGCCGCGGGCTTGTTCGGCCGCGGAGCTGTTGCCGCGAACGTGCTGCACGGCGTCGATACCCGCGTCGGGAAAGGCGAGACGGTCGGCATTGTCGGCGAGTCGGGTTCGGGGAAGACCACGCTTGGACGTGCTCTGCTCGGTCTGGTCGCGCCAACCGCCGGTACGGTCTTGTTTGACGGCACCTACATCACCGCGCTCGATCAGCGCGCTCGGCAACCGTTCCGCCGCCGAATGCAGATGATCTTTCAGGATCCGATGTCTTCGCTCAATCCGCGACACACCATCGGGCGGATCCTGATCGAGCCGATCCTGCTGCACGGTCTGGCGAAAGATCACGCATCGGCGCTAGCGCTGGTATACGGCGTTCTCGACCGCGTTGGTCTGTCGCGTGGTACAGTCGACCGCTATTCGTTCGAGCTTTCCGGCGGGCAGCGCCAGCGCGTCGGCATTGCGCGCGCGGTGGTGCTGCAGCCGGATTTTGTCCTTGCCGACGAGATCGTGTCCGGGCTCGACGTCTCGACGCAGGCACAGGTGCTGCGGCTCCTCAAGGAGCTGACGAGCGAAATGCATCTCGCACTCGCTTTCATCAGCCATGACCTTTCGGTCGTCCGCTCGATCTGCCAGCGTGTCGTCGTGATGCGTGACGGCCGCGTGGTCGAAGAGGGTCCGTGCGATCGGGTCTTTGCCGCGCCAACCGCCGATTATACGCGCATGCTGATCGACGCCATTCCGCTTCCGACGGTTGATCCCGGCTGGCTGACGCGTGGCGCCTCCGCGGAGGTTGCCGCAACCGCTTAACATCAACAC
>JBAUGC010000763.1:0-2175 GCA_049679485.1 Xanthobacteraceae bacterium | reverse complement strand
TGGCGGGGGTCGAGCAGATAGAGAACCTGTCCGGCTGTGACGTGCTCGTTGTCCTTCACCGCCACTTCCTGCACGATCCCGGAGATATCGGTGGAGATGCCGACCTTCTCGGCGTTGACGTAGGCGTCATCCGTCGACATCACCTGCCCGCCGGTGAAGTACCAATAGCCGCCGATGACCAGCGCCAGCGGAAGAAGCGCGAACAGAACCCAGCGAATCCGTTGACGACGCCGCAACTGGCGCACTTTGTCGGTGGCCGCGGTCCGCTGCTTGGCGCGCTTGTCGGCGGGAGCAACCGGCGCGATCGCCGGCCGCGGCGCTTCCGGCGCTTCGTCCTGGGGTGCGGGTTTGCGGAGAGCCTCAGCCATAGCGCCGCTCTCCTGCCGTACCATCGCTATCGCGTTGCGAAATGAGCCGGCGCAGATTTTCTTTGACCAGCGAAAGCTCGGAAATCATCTGCGCGACACTTTCGCCTTCAACGCCGGCAAGAGCTCCCGCGACCGTTTCCTCGCCCAGTACGCTCAGCCTTTCAAGCAGGGGCCGGGCGGCCGGCGTCAAGAACAGCCGTTTAGCCCGGCGGTCGGCGGGATCGGGCCGCCTCTCGATCAGGCCGCTATCGCAGAGCTTGTCGAGCAAGCGCGTCAGCGTGATCGGCTGCAAGTCCAGAACCTCGGCCAGCTCGGACTGATTGAGCCCCTCAGAACGATCAACTCGAACGAGCACCGCCCACTGTGCGCGGGTCATGCCGAACTGCGAGGCCTTGTAGTCGGCGTAAGTGCGCAGCAGACGAGCTACGTCGTTGAGCATAAAAGCGAATTCTCGATTAGGCGAAGGCGGGGGCATTGTTGCGGCCTTGGTTGCGCAGTCTCCATAATATAAGGGAGCTTAATAATTTGTAGCGCCGCTACCGCAAAGCAGCATTGCAGATGGCTCAAACGGACCTTTTTGGGTCTTAGGAGAGACCGAGTTCGGCAAAGGCGCTAATGTGGTGGTCAGCCGCGTCCTGGCCGCGGCAGCAAAACCCCACGTTCTGCAGGCCGCGCGGCGACGACGCTAACCAAGCTGGAGACCGCCAACGACAACGAGCAGAAACGTAAAGACCCTGAACCGTCTTTCGTGAGCCATGGTTTCTCTGTCTCGGCTTCCTTGGGGGAGTGCCCGGGGGCGGTGGAATTGGCTTGATTATGACGCGTACCGGAGAAAGAATTTAGTAGCGGCAACCCGATGATTGCCCATGCGACTAAGGCAATCATAAAAACATGATTGCCCGATCAGCCCAGCACTTCGGCACAGCCTCAGCCCGTCTTAAATCTTCTCCAATGCTACGCAGTCCAGTTCCAATGCCGCAAGGACGGCTAGAAAGAACGTGTCCGGGAGCGTGCCGCGCTTCAACTTATTCGTGACACTGGCTTCGGTCTCTTTGAATCCATGCTTTTCGAGCCGCTTTGCCAGCTCGACGCAGGTTATCTCGGCTTCTGGTAGCTTGTGCTTGAGGAAGGCCGCAGAATAGCGCTGCGCCCGGCTTGATCGCAAGCAAGCGTAGCCCGGATTGCCGCTCGCATCCACAACGCACACGCTCGATTGTTCCAATGACACATCGATTCCGGCATAGTGGTCCATGGTCGTCCCTCGATGATGCTGGAGCGGGCTCGCCCGACTCCGTTGATTTTGACACCATCAGTTTGAGGGACGACCACCTTCAGCGCTACTACTTCGCGCCGGCTCGTTACCCCATCTACTCGCTTCGCTCACGAGGGTTTTTGCCACTTGTTTGCTGGTATTATGCTGCGATGCGTCGCCGCCGATCCTACGCTCCCTCGCCGTCCGTCACCGCGCCGCGCCGGCATCTGCTTGTTGCTGTGGGCGCGTTCGTAAGATTGGTACGCGACTGTGCGGGCGTGACGCGAATCGCGCTCGTGGGATCACTGACCACGGCAAAGCCGATTCCGCATGACGCCGATGTTCTTGTCTCAATCGATGATACAGTTGATTTTTCGCGGTTGGCGCGTGCCGGCCGCGGTCTCAAGGGTGCCGCCCAACACATCAATCTCGGGGCCGACATTTTTCTCGCAGACCAAAGCGGGAGTTACATCGGCCGCATCTGTCGCTTTCGGGAATGTCATCCACTGCCGCCTGCCGGGCGCGGCATTGTGGGCGGCGCGATCGCCTCAACGA
>JBAUGC010000762.1:0-3822 GCA_049679485.1 Xanthobacteraceae bacterium | reverse complement strand
CTGCCGCAGCGCCGGCCCGTTGCAGATGTCGACGCAGGCGAAGCGATAGCGGCGGTTACCCTCGGCTTGCGGGATCGAGTCGAGGCAAGCGGCATAGGTGAGCTTGTCGATGTTGACGACGAAAGCTTCGGTATCATCGAGCAGATGCCGAATAACCGCCGAGCCGATAAAGCCGGCGCCGCCAGTTACAAAAATGACAGCTTTTTTAAACCGCATGCGTCAAAGCTCCGGGCTGCGATTTGACGAACGAGCGGTGGATGCCCAACAGGTACTGGCCGTAGCTGCTTTTAGCGCAGCGCGCCGCGAGCTTTTCGAAATGGTCGAGCGTGATGTAGCCGAGCCGCAGTGCGATCTCTTCGGGGCAGGCGACGCGCAGTCCCTGACGCTGTTCCAGAATCTGCACGAAATGACTGGCTTCAACAAGCGACGCATGGGTGCCGGTGTCGAGCCACGCAAAGCCCCGGCCCAACACTTCGACGAACAGATCGCCGCGCTCCATGTAGGCGCGATTGAGATCGGTGATTTCCAGTTCGCCCCGCGGCGACGGCTTTAATTCGGCGGCCATGCGCACAACTTGTCGTAAAAATAAAGTCCGGTCACGGCGATGTTTGACTTCGGCCGTAGCGGCTTTTCCTCGATGGATAGTGCACGCCCAGTATCGTCAAGTTCCACGACGCCATACTGCTCGGGTGAGTTGACCGCGTAGCCAAACACCGTCGCTCCGGTCTCGCGAGCATACGCATTCGCCAGCAAATCTAGCAGGCCGTGACCGTAAAAGATGTTATCGCCGAGAACAAGCGCAACGCGGTCGGTGCCAATGAAATCGGCGCCCAAGATAAAGGCGTCGGCCAAACCGCGGGGCTCGTCCTGATGAAGGTACGAGAAACGAAGTCCGAAATCGGAGCCGTCACCCAACAGCCTCTCAAACAGCGGCTTATCCTGCGGTGTACTTATAATCAGGATGTCCCGGATGCCGGCGAACATCAGGGTTGCCAGCGGATAATAAATCATTGGCTTGTCGAAGACTGGCAACAACTGCTTTGAGACAACGGACGTCACCGGATAAAGCCGGGTGCCGGACCCGCCCGCCAGAATGATGCCTTTCATCTAACATCAACCCCTATTCCCGCCGCACTCGCCCGGTGCAAGAGGAAGTCCGACGCCCGACAGGTACCGCTTGTTGCGGCACGTAAAATGTAGGCGGAACAAGTCCCTCGTTTAATATATTTGCAATGCAAGGTAAACAGGATGCGGTCTTCACACCGGGCCGGGTTCTAAGGAGGCGAGATGAACGTTATTGAGACCGCGATTCCCGGCGTCCTGATCCTGGAGCCGAAGGTTTTCGGCGACGTCCGCGGTTTTTTCACCGAACTCTATCACGCAGACCGCTATGCCAAGAGCGGAATTTCGACCACCTTCGTCCAGGACAACCTCTCGCGGTCCACACGCAATGTGTTGCGCGGGCTGCACATCCAAAACCCAAAACCCCAGGGCAAGCTTGTCACGGTGCTTAGAGGGGCGGTGCTAGACGTCGCCGTCGATGTGCGAGTCGGCAGCCCCAGCTTCGGTCACCATGTGAAAGTGGAACTCAACGAAGACAACCATCGGCAATTCTGGATTCCCCGCGGTTTAGCCCATGGCTTTGTCGTGCTCTCGGACAGTGCGGATTTCTTTTATAAATGCGATGAATTCTACAGCCCCGCTGGCGAACTCGTTTTGAGGTGGGATGATCCGAAGCTGAACATTGATTGGGGCACTACGGCACCGGAGCTTTCTCAACGCGATCGCAATGGCCGTCAGGTTGCGGACCTCTTAGTGGTTCTGCCGAAGTTCGATTAACTCGCTCTGGGCGTCGAGTTTGGCATCCGTTGCGGTAGACAATAGCGAACAATCGGTTAAGGGTATTCAAGCTCAGGAATATACCGCGCTTCGAGTTATCCTGCTACTCGTCGAGAATCCTACGCTTAGGATTTAGCCGGAGCGCAGACGAATTAAGCCGAGAAGAATAGTCTTTATTTCATCTTTGGTCCGATTCACGAGTTCGGAAGGGACTGGGTCCTCAACGTCGTTGCGATCGTGCCTGACAAAGTACTGATCCCACTCTTGCTCGGCCCTCAGCAAATTCCGGCGACCTTGCTTCACCGCGAACTCATTGCTCGATTTAACAGCAAAATGGTCAACCCGCAGAACGTCCCAAATTGCCATCGTCGTTATGCCGCTTTGAAATCCGTATGAGGCGTCCCAAACCACATCTTCGCCTCGCGGGTTCACATACCGACCCGAGCGCAGCAACATGGCATGGGGATTGTCCGTCGGCCCTTCACAGGAGGCCACGCGGACAAATGCTTTGGCGTGACAGTTGACGGCAAACTCCTGCGGCGCCCGAGCGGTAAAGCGCTCGATGACGAGACCGTCTCCGGATTCGGCGCGGCCGGACGAACCGTAAATAGCCCAATTGAGCGCAACTGCGCCAATAGTCGGATCGGATAGCCACCATTGGGTAATTGCAGAAACACCAGGTTCAACCGACGCATTGGCGGCCGGAAGGTTTTGGTGGGCGAACCAGGAAGCGTCCAGCCTTAGAAATTCGTCGGCATCGATGAAGAACAAACCCTCCACGATAGGTCGTACCGCTTCCAACGCTTGGCGATAAAACGCCAACTGAAAAGTTTTCTGATCGCGCCAATCAAACCGCAAAACGACGCCGGTGTCTTCAAGCTCCTTTAGCAGCGTGGACGTCTCATCCGAGCCCCCGTTGTCGGCTAGTAGGAATGTGTTAATTCCGAGCACACGGTGATAGGCGATCCACTCGAGCAGATAACGCGCTTCCTCGCGTACGGGCGCGGCAATCGCAAGCAATGGTGAGTCAGGTCTCAACACGCGGTCTTTACAATTCGTAACCGCGCATCATATCCGCTCGGACAAAAATGTTGAACATTCAGCGCCATCAGTAACGCAGAACCATTTTTGTGATGCTGCGACGGGGCTGACGGGTTCGATTCGCGGACGCTGGCATTGACGTGGAATGCCGACAAGGAGGCGATACAGCAAGATTTGAGGACTTGCGGTCTCGATATGTCCGACGAAGCAGAACGGCGAACTTTAGCGAACGCCCACGGAACCTAACGCCATAAATGGCCTCGCACATATGCGAGGCCATGCACCTCCAGCTACGCAATCTCGACGCAAAACGCCCCGCGACGCGGGGCGTTCGCTAAAGACTTTCGCTATCGATCCAATTACAGATGGACCACGTGGCCGTCGGAGAAGGTCAAGGTCTGAATACCGCTGATCTTGAAGTGCTGACCGGTGTCGTCGAACTTTACAGTCGTAACTCCGTTAGCCGCGGTGTTAATGGTGATACCGAAGCCGGTGCCATACTTCTCGCTGTCGAAGAACACTGCATCGCCGCTGCCTGAGCCGGTGATTGTATCACTGCCATGGGCCCCGATATGGATCTGCTCGTTGTTGCCGCCGGCGACCAGTGTGCCATTTCCGTGCCCGGAGTCGCCTGCGCCGCCGACATAGAATGCGTCGTGGCTACCCGCGCCGTAGAGATACTCCTGGTGGCCATCGCCGCCCTGCAGAGTAACGGCGGCGAAGTGTTGGGCGTTTAGTATATCGCCTTCGCCACTGCCGCCGGACAGCACAGCATCCCTACCGCCAGCAACCAGCGAAACATCTGTGCCGCCCCCGGCTACGAGTACATCGCCGTGCCCGCTGCCGCCGACCAGAGTGGCAAAGTTGCCGGAGTCGTAAAGCACCGAATGGGCACCGGAACCCGCGACCAGCGAATCATGAACTCCAGCCCCGGATATTTGG
>JBAUGC010000761.1:0-1786 GCA_049679485.1 Xanthobacteraceae bacterium | reverse complement strand
CTTCCACCGCGCCGAGTTCGCCGGCGCCCCACAACTGGAAGCGCCACGACCGAAGGTCGATGCCAATCGCGTGCTGATGACCCGTGCATTGCTCGCGACGTTGATCTTGATCGCATTGTTTTTCGCTGGGGTCATGCCGGCCAAAGCGGCGATCATTATCGGCGGCCTTCTGCTGTTGACTCGACGGGTGAAGAGTCGGCGGGTCTACGCCGAGATCGACTGGTCGCTTCTGCTGATGTTCTCCGGTCTGTTCATCATCGTCGCGGGCGCGGAGCGCACGCTTCTCACTCCTGATCTCTTCGCGGCCATCGGCAGGCTCGACCTGGACAGTATTCCACTGCTCAGTGGAACCATAGCGGTGCTGTCTAATTTGGTCAGCAATGTACCTGCTGTGCTTCTGATCAAGCCGTTTGTGGCTCCGTTGAAGGATCACGACACAGCGTGGCTGGTGATCGCGATGGCTTCGACCCTTGCTGGTAACTTTACTGTGCTGGGATCGATCGCCAATCTGATCGTCGTGCAGAGGGCGGCCGCCGCCGGCGTGGTGATCGGCTTCTGGGACTATTTCAGAGTGGGCGCGCCCCTGACCGTCATCACTCTCTCGATCGGGACACTGTGGCTATGGCTATGACGTCAGCCAAGAGCAAACATTTCAATCCGCGCTCGCTCGACGCCATTAACTTCCTGCTCGCCGATGCCCGCGGCGCGCTCGGCCCCTATCTAAACGTGTTCCTGGTCACCCAGCAGCATTGGAGCCAGTCACAAGTCGGATTGGTGACCACCATAAGCGGCCTGCTCGGGCTCGCTGTCCAGACACCGATCGGCGCCGTGACGCCCTCGGCCTTCATCGTCTTCTTCTTACAGATGCCGGAAACCCGCCGAACCGGAAACGGCATCGCCGCAGTCTTGAGTCCGTTGTTGGCCCGTCGCGTCATTCGCGACTCCCGCAATAGAGTCGTCGCTATTGGTGCGCAGCGGACAAAAAAGCGCGTCGGCAATGATCCGCTATGCAGCGATTGTGACGTGGCCTTGAGCCTTTGGGGGGAACCCCTTGCCCGCTAGGCGATAGCCTTGGATCATGCCCCCCGACCGTCGGCGGGTCGGGTTCTTTCGGGGGCTGCACAAATGTCAGAGCGTGAAGGACGCAAGTTCTTTTTTTTGCTTCAGGCGATCCTAGCGGCGTTGTTCCTCATCGTTGGCGTCGCCCTTGCCATCGAAGCTGCATCCGGTGGGTACGGCATAGGGCTCGTCATTGTTGTGGTTATGGCCAATGGGCCCGGCTTAGTGTTCTTTATTTTGGCGGCGCTGTCCGCTGCGACAGCGATGCATTTGCGGCCGTGAAGCCCGTGACCCGGGACACGGCATGATGTCTCCAATTGGCCCGCAGCGTCCGTTTTTGAACGTCCGCTATTCGGTCGCTAACCGGGGAATAACGGACATGGCAGATTTATAAGTATACGGCCGAGGCGTCCGCTTTCTTCGGCGCCCGGAAAATGACCGAATCACTGATTCAACAATGCAGGTGTTGGGATTGCGGCTCGGCGTTTAATTCTCGGCGAGGGGTTGGCTCAAATGAAACGGTTTCCGGTCGAGCAGGCGTCGTTGGCGCTCGAGCGAGGGCGATATCAGACCGCAGTCCAGGTCGGCTGTGGAAAGCGATTCGATTAATATGCAGCAAATGAAGCTTCAGGCTTTCGAAGATCATTGCCGTTGGTTTGAGGAGCAGTTAGCCGCAGGTCTGAGACTTTAGAATGCAGCTATCGAAGCGCATCACGTGCGGGATGGT
>JBAUGC010000760.1:0-7636 GCA_049679485.1 Xanthobacteraceae bacterium | reverse complement strand
CGCCACGAACATACTCGCCAGCGTGATGATTGATCATTTCGTGCTGTGGTAAGCCGCTCATTGCCGCATAAGCAGGGTGAGCGTCCGTAACGATCAGATCGGCTGTCGGCGAAACTACGTCCTTAATAAACCTCTCGGCCTCCCCAACCCCAAATGGTGCCACGCGGGCAATAACGTCGCCGCCACGCTCCACCGCGCCGATAACGGGCGTCTTATTGACTACGCCCGCCTTTCCTTTGCGCTTGCGGCGCTCTTGCTTGTGCCGGTTGCTGGCCTTGCCGCCTACGTAGGTTTCATCAACTTCGACCGTACCGGCAAGCGGCGTATTGAACGATTGAGTACGGGCTGCATGACGCAGTCGATGCAGAAGGAACCACGCTGTTTTTTGGGTAATGCCCAAATCCTTAGCGAGCGTCGTGCTCGCAATACCCTTTGGATGATTGGTCAAAAGCCATATCGCACCGAACCACTTTTTAAGTGGCAGTTTTGTATTTTCGAATATCGTCCCGACGAGGATTGAGAACGAATTGCGGCATTGAGCGCACTGATAACGGTTCGCTTTTAGCGTGTAGACCTTATCGTGCCCGCAATATGGGCAAAACTCGCCGTTTCGCCAGCGGATAGCCTTGAAATGATCAAGCGCAGCCTGATTGTCACTGAATGTGACCATCAAATCCGATAGAGTTTTGAACTGCTTAATCACTATCGTCTCTCCCATAAGCCGTTGAAGGACATATAGTAAGCTAATTGTCTCCCGTCAAGTGGTATATAGGTCCCTTCGTTACCGAGTAGCTTAAATGAGGACCCATGTCAACAAAAAAGAGACGAGGAGGCGCCCCCCGCGACCGCGCGTGGTGAGCGGACCCATGTGGCGTCCATTCGAAATATCTTCACCGCGCCCGGCGACGCGGCTTCTCCTCGTTGAAAAATGATTGGAGCTTCACCCCAAGCGCCTGGGCTACGTGCCACAAACTGACGATTGTTGGATTTCGCCGGCCCAGCTCTAACCTACTCGGTTTCCGCTCAGTACGGCTCCGTCAACGGTAGCTGGGATCGGGCCAGGGATGAAGCGACCGCCAAGGCCACGCAGTTTTGCGCGGCGAAGGGGCAGCAAGTCGCACTGCTTGATTAGCAACGCTCCGGCGTTTCTGGCTGGACCTCCCAGAAGTCAACGATCGCGTTCGCATGTGCTCAGAATACAAAAGAAGCACAGCAATTGGCATCCAGAGGGGATTTTGCCTTAAATCCATGGATTGGCCGCTCTATCGCCGACTTCGTGGTCCAGCACGGACCGCCGACCACGAGCATTGATTTAGGTGGAAACAAGCGAGCGTTTCAGTGGCAAGTGACCGGCCAAAACGCCCGCTGCGGTCATTCCATTAGGCAGTTCGTTGGTCGCCGTGCCCTCTCGCCAAGAAAGTTGCATGGTTTCGCTTGTGGCAAGTTCAAGCAAAGCGGCTCCCACCTTGCCTGACTAGATCATCGAGAGTTGGAGTTGGAATGGAGCTTGCTAACGGAACTGCTTGCAATTTGCATCATTCGTCGTCGCCAACGTCGGCGTTTACAAAAGTTACCTTTATCGACGTCGTGCCCCGACCTGCATCGTCCTCACCAGCATTGCCATCCGCATCGCGAGGTTCTGGCGCTCGGAAATCTTGGATTTGATTGTTGTTGTTCGGCGTGTGTAACGCTAAGATAAATTAGCCCTCTGGAGAATAAGACCTAAAAAACTCCGTTGCTTCCGGGGGGTAATAGGAGTGATCTCCCTTCCAACACTTTCTCAATTCCACAAAGGATGGATGCCAGAATGAACCCGGGATTGCCGTTTGCTAACATAGCACATTTGGGTTGGGCTGTCAGAGATATAGACACGACCATAAAGAATTTTGAGGACATGGGATTGGGGCCGTGGCGCCGTTATATCCTTGGAGAGGAGGATGGCGGACACGACTTCCTAATGAGGGAATATGAAGGGGGCATGGCCAACAGGTGTAAAGTCGCGTTGGCTAAGTGGGGACCGATCGTCATTGAGCTGTTCGAGCCCATTTCATTTCCGATCGTTGAGAAGTTCCTGGAGCACCGCGGAGAAGGTATCTGGCACTTCGGCTACTCCGTAAATAGAGCGCAGTTCGACGCGACCATCGCTGAGATGGAGAAGAAAGGGATCGGAATCGTTGGGCGGTCCGAATACAAGAATGGAGTCCGCATGGCTTTTCTTGATCCGAAAAAGACCGGGGGCATCATATTCCAGTTGCATGATTGTCCGCCCGAGATGGAAGACTTCTTCGACACCATGGGGATGATGGTCTGATATTCGCCGGACTCGGACTTCCTGCCGCTTAGTCGCAGATTCGCACACTCTCTGGTGAGCACAGGAGACATCGCGCAGAGCGTGACAATGGTACTGTCTCACGCAGCGAATCGGACCCACATGTTTTGCTTGCTGGGCAGCCTGCTTCCTCGGTGGTCTCGCGGCGGAACCTAGCTTAGCGATGCCCGCATTGGCATAGAGGACGTCGATCCGACCATACTTCTCGCGCACCGCTTGGAAGACGGCATCAAGTTCGGGCGACTTCGTGACATCGGCAGCGATCGCGACACCATTTCCGCCGATCCCTTTTTGCGTCACGCACGAACCGCGGACTGGGCCCAATCACGACGACTGTGGCGCCCTCCTTAATGAACTGTCTGGTGGTTGCGAAACCGATCCCGCTCGTACCGCCGGTGATAACGACAAAATTTGTTCGTGAAGCGGCCCACGTCCGTTCACCGCTTCTGGTACGAGTGGAAAATGTAATCTTTCGAAGCCACGAGTCGTATGGCACGCGAACCCGCAATTGACGGTTCCGCTCGAATCGGGCGCGAACGTATCGGACGAGGGATCGCGAAACGGACGTTGATGACCAGAGGGTAGACTGGAATTTTTATTTGATCTATCGCAATACTTGCAGCCGCGAAAACTGAGAAGTTTACAAAAGGACGGCTCGTGGAAGCAGTCGAGCGACCGAAGAGAAAACGGAGAGGTGTCTCGTGAACGCTTTTGTCTTGGCAGTCGGTCTGTTGACCGTTAATGGAGTCGCAGCGGTCGCGGCGTCGCCCGGTGCCAACCCTTTCGATGGCACGTGGGCCGAAGTAATCGTTGGCGAGAAGGTATGCGAAGTTGCCGTCAACACGTCTTTCACGGTCACCAATGGGCATTTCAGCCAGAACAATTCCAGCGGTGAAGTGAGTCCGAGCGGTTCGGCAAAAGGCACCGCTTCCGCCAACGGCGTCAGCGGCACCTGGACCGGACATTTTTCCGGCAATAAGGCGTCGGGCCGATTTACCCGCACTGACGGCTGCGTCGGACGCTGGAGCGCGGTCCGGCAATAGGCCGCGCCTCCCGCCTGGATCGCAAGGTTAGTCATTGCCGGCATGATAACGGTCGCGCCGGCGTGGTTTAGCTTTCCTTGACGACGGCGATCCCGCGCCGCGCCGCATTGTCGAAATCTCCGTTGTTCAGTGAAATTCTTGCACCGCAATACGGTCGCTTTTTGGGCCCGAAACCGAAGTGATGAGCCGCCTACGATTTCGTCACTATCGGGTGTGCAAAGCAGACATCGCGCGGACATCGCGAAGCTGCAGCGTTCGACCGCAGCGGACCTTAGCTGGCTGACGCCGTGCGACAACTGCCGGCCCGGCGCTGCTAACGTGTCTTCCGTTTGATCTCGGTCAGAAACTTATGGCAGAGTCGGATTGTACTGAAAGTACAACTCGCTTTAGGGAGGCGACAAATGAAGCAACTGGCTACTGTACTTGGTCTCTTGACGTTGAGCGTCACTGCCGTAACGCAGGCGCGCGCTGATTTCGCTGTGGTCCGGTTCAACGGCGGCTATTGCCGCGTCTGGACTCACGCGGAAGCGCCCCCTCAGGACTTCCAGTATCTGGCGTTTCGGCGCGGCTCGCCGGATCACCCATGGTGGCAACACCTGTTTGCTACGGCGGCTGGAGCAGAAATGGCCTTGCATGAAGCTGTTGCGACGCATCGCTGCCATCATCGGCTCTGACGTACGTCCTTCAGCTTCTACGTTTACGCGGACCAAGCGATCGGCGTGGGAGCAGCGTTCTCAGATGTTGCGTGAACTTGAAAGCGAATGAGGGAGCACACGGAGGGGCCGCCGCGAGGCGGCCTTTTCGTTTGCGCGTGCGATTTGCGGAGGCTGCTTCGTCGATCAATGCCGGATCGCCGAGGATAGACAGACTGCAGAGTCTGAAGGCGGAACCGCGACTGCGTCGCCTCCTTCGACGTGCCACTGATCGCACGTGCAGCAGTAGAAGCTGTAAAGATCGGGCAACCCGTCAAATCGTGGGGTTCTGCGAAGCAGCTGCATCGGTTGCGCGCAGCTGGCGCACCGTGGGGGTCTGGGCATAGTCTTGTTGGCGAATTTCTCGGACATGACGCAATCTCCTGCTTGCCAATCGGTCCGCAGGGAAGAAGTCGGGCCGGCCACAGACATGGGATGCCGGCATTACCGCCGCGTGGCCGCGAGCTTAATTTTTGGCAATCCAGACAAGGTCAGGCTTGGAACTACGTCCACTTCGGCTCCGCCGCGAGAAAGCGGTGAACGGGGGCGGCGAACCCTTGCGGCGTGTGGTGCAATAGCGACACCATGCGGCCCTCGATCTCGATCAGAGCACTGCCGGTAATCGTAATGGCGCGGCGAGACTTCAGGGCATGGCCGTCGGGCATCGCATGAGCGGAACTGCCGTGAAGCGCGTGACAATCCTGCTGGCGGGCGCAGCCGCGTTGTGCCTGCCTGCTACCGCGAGCGCGCAAAACTATAACCAGGTTGTCGTGTTCGGCGACAGCACGCTCGACAGCGGCTGGTTCACCGGCGCCTCGAGCGGCCCGCATTCGACCGGCGCGCCCGGCACTGATGCTGCGATCGCCGCCGCGTTGGCCGCCGGCGGCAGGCCCGTCGTGAACAACTCGCAGGTTCTCGCCGGCTTCTTCGGCCTTTCCGCCAATTCCGTCAGCGTGCCCGGCGGCACCAACTATGCGGTAGGCGGTGCCGTCGATTATCTGGTGCCGCCGGGATTTATGGGCACGGGAAATCTTTATCCCAATCCATTACTGCCCGGAACGGCGACCCAGATCAGCACCTACCTGACCTCGGTCAGCGGCAAAGCGAATCCCAACGCGCTCTACGTGTTGAACAGCGGCGCCAACGATGCCAGCGCGGCATTGGCCACCTATGGTCCGAATTCGGCGGCCGCCAAGGGCTACCTCCTCGGCGAGTCGCAAATCCTGACAAACAGCGTGGCCCAGCTCGAGGCCGCCGGAGCGCGCTACCTCATCGCGAGCAATTACTATCCCGACGCCACCGGCGCGCAAACGGGTTACGGAAAGACGATCGTCAACGCGACCTGGAGCGACTTCGTCGCAGCCGGAATCAAGTTTATTCCGGCAGATACCTATTCGGTTATCACTGCCGTTGAGAACAACCTCGCGGCGTACGGAATCCTTTTTCCCGTCAGCTCATACTCCTGCATACCGCCCGCCTCACTCGCCGGTACGACCGGCTATGGCGTGACCTGCGCGGCAACCCCGACGCCAAATCCGAACTACGGCTACCTCGTCTCGGGAAATGCGACGCTGACACACCTGTTCATGGACGGGCTGCATCTCACGCAAGCCGGGCAGACAATCGTGGCCGACTATTATTACGAGCTCCTCACCGCGCCGAGCCAGATGTCGTTTCTCGCCGAAAGCGCCATTCAGACGACGTTTGGCATGATTTACGGCATCCAGCAGCAGATCGACGTGTCGCAACGCCAGGCGCCCGCCGGCTGGAACGCCTGGATCAGCGGCGACCTTTCGTATTTGCAGATCAACAACAGCTCGTCGGGGTTCCCCAACGATCCCGGGATTCCGATCTCGGGCTCGCTCGGCGTTGACTATCATTGGGCGAGCGGCTGGCTCGTCGGTGCCGCGGTCAGCGCCGGCATTCTGAACTCCAGTTTTTCCACCGGCGGAGGTTTTACGCAAAACGAGGGCGCGCTCAGCGTCTATGCAGCCTACCGCAACAGCGAGTGGTGGGCCGATCTGATCGGCAGCGCCGGCTGGCTTAATTTCAGCACCAATCGTCCGGTTCCGATCGGGATCACGGTGCAACCAAACAACGGCTCAACCTCCGGCGCCGATTTGTCCCTGGCTGGTGAGGCAGGCTACGAATTCCACGCCGGCCCGCTCGCGCACGGTCCGGTCGCTGGCTTTATCGTGCAACAAGCGACGATCAACGGCTTCACCGAGAGCGGCAGCTTCACCAGCCTGGCCTTCGGCGACCAAGTGATCAATTCCGACGTCAGTTTGCTCGGCTATCAGGCAAACGTGAGCTGGGGCCGGTGGCGCCCGTTCGCTCAGGTGGTTTGGGATCACGACTTTGCTCCGCTCAACAGACTCGTGAACGCGTCACTGACCACCATCGCCGCGCCGGGCTATTCGCTGCCGGCCGTCATCGTCGGCCGGGACTGGGCAACCGCGACCGTTGGAACGGAGTTCAAGATTGCCGGGCCGTGGACCGGTCTTTCTTCGTTCACAGCCCAGTTGGGTCAGCAAAACGTCGCCGCCAATTACACCGGCGTGTTGGGCGTGAATTACGCGTTCGGCCAGCAACTTCCGGTACCGGCCGTGTACAAGAACTAAAAAGTGTGTGATCGCGGCGCTCGCGGAAGCCAGACCGCTCCGGGTGAACTAGAACCACTTCGGCTGCGCCGCAAGAAAACGGTGAACGGCGGAGGCGAACGCTTCCGGCATCTGGTCCGGCAGCGGCACCATGCCGCCTTCGATCTCGACGAGCGTGCTGCCGGCGATCGCTGCGGCAACCTTCGGCGCATGCGGGTAAGCGTGCGGGTCGGCGGTCGGCGCGATCACGAGCGCCGCACAGCAGATGAGCGGCAGGCGCTCTTCCATCTCGTGTCGATCGACAACGCGATGGCCTTCGGCGGCGCCCGGGCCCGCTTTCAGCGCGTCGACCATGAACCGCTCCAGCAGATCGATGCGGTCGGCCGGATAGAACGATTGCCGCATCGACCACAGCTCGGCAAGATGGCCGCCGTCCATGCGCGGCGTCACTTCATCGACGACGGCACGCTTGTGCGCTTTGGCCTCGCTGCGCCGCGCGGCGTCAACATGGGGGCTCGCGGATAGAACCAACGCCGCCACTTGTTCGGAATAAGTCGCTGCCATCTCGATCGCGATCGAATCGCCGGTGTGATGGCCGACCACGGCCGCGCGCTCGATGTTCAGCGCCACGAGCAGCTGATGCGCCGCCTTGGCCCAGTTTTCGATCGACGCCTGGCCCTGCGGCAATGGATCGGAGTCGCCGTAGCCGACCGTATCCATGGCGATGGCGCGGTAATGCCGTCCCAGGAGCGGCAGCACGTCGCGAAACTCGTCCCATGAGCGCGGTGTCTGATGCAGCAGCAACACCGGCGCGCCGCTGCCGGCTTCGGCGATGTGAATACGTCCGGATGGAGTAGAAATAAATGAACGTTCGACCTGCGGCATACGCCACACCTCTCAAGAAATGCCGCCGCCGTTGGTATACCGACGCAATCGTCCGGCCGCCGTGGCGGCCGGACGCAGCATAACGCG